>DAIQOB010000373.1:0-3529 GCA_036788075.1 Syntrophobacteraceae bacterium | reverse complement strand
GTTTGTCTCGTCCTCGCCCGTCACGGCGGCCAGCACATCCGTCTTGGCAATTCCTGCTCTTCGAACCGCTTCCTCGATGACAATCGCTCCCAGTTGAGTCGCGCCGATCCCGCCGAGGGAGCCGTTAAAGCTTCCCAGGGGAGTCCGCACCGCACTTACAATTACCGCTTCTCGCATGTCAGCTTCCTTTCAGAGTTTCCGTTTGATCTTGATGAGTAGGCGCAGAAAATCACAGTGGTCCTTTTATCAAAAGGCGGCGGCTATTACAAAAAAAATATACCTTTATCAAACTTTCTTGTACAAAATGACTCAAGCGACGCCCTCTCGATGCAGCACTTCCCGGATGTTCTCCAGCGACAAATGGCGGATCAAGATGCTCTTCTGACGGGACTTGTGCCCTCCGACAATTTCCAGGTCCGATTTGGGAACGTCCAGGAGCGCCGCCAGGAATTTGATGCATTCCTTGTTGGCCGCCCCCTCCACAGGGGGGGCTGTCAACCGGACTTTCAAACACCCGTCATGGATGCCCGCCCATTCATTCCTGCTGGCCCTGGGCTGGACATGGACCTCCAGGACCACGCCCTCCGCTCTTTCATGTAAAAAGGGCAATGAATTCATGGTCGTTTTCCCATGGCAGGCTCATGACCCCATAGGAGTACACCCGCCAAATAAAAAAGGGCTAAGTCATATGACCTAACCCCTTAAATCCAGTGGAGGCGGCAACCGGATTCGAACCGGTGAATAACGGTTTTGCAGACCGCTCCCTTACCACTTGGGCATGCCGCCGCGTTCGACGTTGCACCCTATCTACTGGAAAACAGGGATGCTGTCAAGGGGAAGTTCCAAAAGGCCGACCCATTTCGCCGGAGGAGATCCCCCCTGGCCGATGCGTCTTTATTTTCCAAAAGCCTTCAGACCGGCATAGCAGGCCGCATCACCCAATTCCTCCTCGATGCGGAGAAGCTGGTTGTACTTGGCGATGCGGTCCGTTCTCGAAAGGGAGCCCGTTTTGATCTGGCCGACTCCGGACGCCACAGCCAGATCGGCGATCGTCGTGTCTTCCGTCTCACCGGAACGATGAGAAATGACGGCTGTGTAGCCGGCTCTCAACGCCATGTTGATGGCTTGAAGCGTTTCGGTCACCGTGCCGATCTGGTTCAATTTGATGAGGATGGAATTGGCAACGCCCTCCTCAATACCCTTAGCCAGGATCTTCGTATTCGTCACGAAGACATCGTCCCCCACGATCTGGATCTTGTCCCCCAGTCGCTGTGTCAGGGATTTCCACCCGGACCAGTCCCCTTCGGACATCCCATCCTCCAGGGAGATCAGAGGGTACTTGGAGGCCCACTGTGCATAGAATTCGATCAACTCCTCGGGGCTCTTCTGCGGCTGCTCTTCGGCCTCCAGGCGGTAAGCCCCATCTTTGTAAAATTCGCTGGCAGCGGCGTCGAGGGCAATGAAGATATCTTTTCCCGGCTCGTACCCGGCCGATTCGATGCCCTGCATCAATACGTCCATGGCCTCCACGTTGGATCGAAGATTGGGGGCGAAGCCGCCCTCATCTCCCACGGCCGTGTTCAATCCCTTGGACTTCAGGACTTTCTTGAGATGGTGAAAGGTTTCCGCCCCCATCCTCAGAGCTTCGGCAAAGGTTGAGGCACCGGCGGGAACGATCATGAATTCCTGGATATCCAGGTTGTTGTCGGCATGAGCGCCCCCATTGAGGACATTCATCAGGGGAACAGGGAGCAGGTAGGTCAAAGCCCCGCCCAGGTACCGGTACAGGGGGAGCTCACTTTCAGCCGCACCCGCTTTGGCGGCAGCCATGCTGACGGCGAGTATCGCATTGGCCCCCAGACGGCTCTTGTTCTCGGTTCCATCCAGGCTCAAAAGGAACTGATCCAGCCCTACCTGATCTCTGCCGTCCATGCCGATGATCTTGGGAGCAATTTCATTATTGACATTCTGGACCGCGGTCAGGACTCCTTTGCCGAGATAACGTTTGGAGTCACCATCCCTCAGTTCGAGGGCTTCCCTCGATCCGGTCGATGCGCCTGACGGCACCGCTGCCCTTCCCTCGTAACCGCTATCCAGTACCACTTCCGCTTCTACAGTGGGATTGCCCCGTGAATCGAGGATCTCACGCGCCCTGACAAAAAGAATTTCCCCCATGGTCCCTTCCTCCTTTGGTAGACATCGTACATTCTCAACACGAGCCGATAAAGTGGTGCCTATCGGTGGAAACAGCATTCCAAAAGACTCTTAACACTGATGAAGAAACTTGACGTATAGCCACACATTTTTTTAGAATAAAAAATTTAGTCGAAGTTATCAATCCGAAAGAGAGGACAAAACCATGGCGACACTGACAACGAGTGATTTACGCAAAGGACTTAAGCTGGAAATCGACGGGGAGCCTTACATTATCACGGATTTCGAATTTTCCAAGCCGGGCAAGGGGCAAGCGCTATACCGTTGCCGTCTGAAGAATATGATCACGGGATCCCAGTTCGACCGTACCTACCGCTCCGTGGACAAGTTCGAATCTGCAGACCTCGAAGAGCAGGACATGCAATTTCTCTACAGCCAGGGCGATAGTTTTCACTTCATGAACACCGCCAACTACGAGCAAATCGAGATGACCAGGGATCAAGTGGGCGATGCCACCAACTATCTCACGGAGAACCTGGTGGTGAGCATGCTCTTTTTCCAGGGACGTCCCATAGGCATCAACCTGCCCAATTTCGTTGTCCTCAAGGTGGTCAAGTCCGATCCGGGAATCAAGGGTGATACGGCTGCAGGCGCCACAAAGCCTGCGACCATGGAAACGGGGTTCGTCATACAGGTTCCTCTCTTCATCGAGGAGGGAGAGGTCTTGCGCATAGACACACGCAGTGGAGCCTATGTAGAGAGAGTGAAAGCCTGACGGGAATGTCTGCCGAGGAAATTCTTGCCGGCAAACGTGCCCATTTGGAGCTCCGTTGCCGCATTCTACAGACCATCCGAAGGTATTTTATAGAAGATGGCTTCATGGAGGTTCAAACGCCTCTCAGGACACCGGCGCCGGCCCCTGAGCTCTACATCGAAGCCATCCCGGCGGATGCCCCTTACTTTCTCATCACCAGCCCGGAGCTTTACATGAAGCGTTTGCTCGCCGCCGGGTATGAGAGAGTTTTTCAGATAAGCCCGGTCTTTCGACGCGGAGAGCACGGACGTTTCCATCACAGTGAATTCACCATGCTGGAATGGTACAGGTTGCACGCAGACTACCGCACCCTCCAGGAAGACTGCCGCAATCTCCTCCTCACCGTCTGCCACGAGGAGGCCAAGGCAGCAGGCTGGGATTACCAGGGACATTGGCTGCAGGTGGAGGGAGCGTGGCAGCACTACACGGTTCGTGAAGCCTTCCGCCGTTTCGCCGGGTGGGAGCCTTCCAGCCATGTGGATCAATACCGGTTCGATCGGGATCTGGTGGAGAAAGTGGAACCACACCTTGGTTTCCCAACACCTTGTATTCTTTCGGATT
>DAIQOB010000372.1:0-3557 GCA_036788075.1 Syntrophobacteraceae bacterium | reverse complement strand
CCCTTCGACAGGCTCAGGGCGAACGGTTTGTTTTGTTAGAAAACTTTTGCTAAGATACTTAAATTCCACAAAAAAGCAGAGCCGGCGCATACCGGCTGTCCAGGTGGCCCGCGTCGTTCTTTCGAAGGCCCGGAAACCAAGCCCCGTCTAATCAAAAGGTCGACGCGAGTCAACGAGAAAATATTTCGAAGGCGGGCGGGGAAAATCAGAACTTGACGGTGCGTATGATCATTTCAAATTCTTGAATTTCTGCCTGGGACAATTCGCGCCGCATCAGGTTGCGACTCACCCAGATGGGGCACTTTTCATGGAGAGCCAGCGCCACGGCATCACTGGGGCGGCTGTCGAAGATCTCCACGTCATCCCCCACCTTCACATAGACCTTGGCATAGTATGTGTTTTCCTGCATGGCAAAGATTTCGATATGGTCGAAAACGACGCCGGCTTTTTTCAATATGGAGAGGTAAAGCTCATGGGTGAGGGGGCGTTTGGGGTCCACAAGTCCCTTTTCCTTGGCAATGGCAGTGACTTCGGCATCTCCCACAAACATGAGGAAATAATTGGGATCGTCCTCCGACTCTTTTAAGATGACGGTGTTGCCCTGAATCCGGTCCGTCTTGATGAATACTTCCTTGGCAATGACAAATTCCTTTGAGTCCATGGCTGCCTCCTGAACGTTGAGTAAATTTACATGGTACTTATATAGTCCTTTGAGGGATTTTTTCAAGAAGGCAGCCGACTCCGGCCGTGACGGACAGAACCGGGAGCCCGGGTTGACAACCGTGAAATTAAAATCTATATATCCGCTTAAGTTTTAACCACATGAGGACTTGATGTATCCCGTCACTTTTTGATCACTTACACATTGGAGATTGAGGTTATGAAAGTCTGTTTTCCCACGGAAAATCTACAGGGCTTGGACAGCGTCGTTTTCGGTCACTTTGGGTCCGCCCCGGGCTTTGTCATTGTCGATACGGAAACCCTTGGCGTCGAAGAGATTCAAAACGGCGATCAGCACCACGCGCACGGCATGTGCCAGCCGGTCAAAGCCCTTGGCGGACGCCAGGTGGATGGCATCGCCACGGGTGGAATCGGCATGGGCGCCCTGATGAAGCTCCAGGCGGAAGGATTGAACGTCTTCCGGGCCATGCAGGGAACGGTTCGGCAAAACGTCGAAATGATTCAAACCGGCAAGCTTCCCCAGTTTACGGCAGCACACACCTGCGCCGGTCATGCAGGTGGCGGTGGATGCGGCCATCATCACTGATTTCGGTGCACCGGGAGGCCTTCATGGGGAAGGAGCCTGGTGCATTGCAGCACCCAACCGACCTTGGCATGCAATCTCAAACAAGCAGGAGTAAGGCACCCATGCCCATTTTTGAATATCTCTGTACAGACTGTGCCGCCGTGACCGAACACCTCGTGTTTTCGGACAGTGAACAGATCCAATGCCCCCAGTGCGGCGGAACGAAGGTTCAAAAGCTCCTCTCGGCCACCTCCAGCGCTTCCGGCCTGAAAGGTGAAGCCAGGATGCCGGGAGCGGGCGACACGGGCTGCTGCGGCTCCCGCCCCGGAGCTCAGGGCTGCGTCCCCGGGAGCTGCTGCGGCAGAGCCTGATGGTCCACAACGCACCATCGTCCTGAATTGTGCGGAGGGACACCCGCCAGAAAAAGTCGGTGGCTTGCCTGCACACAAAAAGGGCGGGCCTGCACTTCCGGGCAGGCCCGCCCTTTTTGTACAATCAGACGGTGACTCTCCAGCGCGTTCCCCCCGCTGTATCTTCCAGCTGGATGCCCTTGTCTTCCAATTCCTTCCGGATGCGGTCCCCTTCAGCGAAATCCTTGTTCTTCCTTGCCTGCTGTCGCAGTTCGATGAGTCGTTCCACCTCTTCCGCCGTCATCCCCGTGGCTTTCAGCTTGAGCATTCTCTGCTCTTCCATGAACACTTCGGGCTCGATACCCAGCAACCCCATGATTCCGGCGTATTGCTGCAGAGTGGATGCCGCCTTTCGGGCCAGGGCCGCCGCCGGCCCCTTCAGCTTCTTCTGCCCGAAGCGGTCGAGAAAGCGCTGCAGATGGCGCTGCAGGCTGAAGAAATACCCGATGACCTGGGCCGTGTTGAAGTCATTGTCCATGGCTTCGGTGAAGGCCTGAGGCAGGGCCAGTGTTTCCTGGAAGAGCTCGGAATCTTGGGACTGGAGGACCTTTTCGGCTGTCTCACCCTCCTGGGAAGCGGGCGTACGATCCTTCACCGCTGCCAGTGTGTGGTAAAGCTTTTCCAGGCCGCGCTCGGCTTCGGCCACCGTTTCATCCGAAAAATCCACGGGACTGCGGTAATGCTTGCTCAAAACGAAAAGGCGCAGCGCTTCCGGGTGAACCCGCTGGAGCACATCCCGGATGGTGAAGAAATTTCCGAGAGATTTGGACATCTTTTCGTTGTTGATGTTCACAAAGCCATTGTGGATCCAGTATTTTACAAAGGGAGCATCGAAGGCCGCCTCGCTCTGGGCGATCTCGTTCTCGTGATGAGGAAAAATCAGGTCTTTTCCGCCTCCGTGTATGTCGAAAGTCTTTCCCAGAAAACGGTTGCCCATGGCGGAACATTCGATGTGCCAGCCGGGCCGTCCGGGTCCCCAAGGGCTGTCCCAGGCAGGCTCACCGGGCTTGCTCCCCTTCCAGAGGACAAAATCCATGGGATTCCGTTTATTGGCGTCCACCTCCACCCGGGCTCCCGCCATCATATCTTCCAGTGCCCGCCCCGACAGCTTTCCATAAGACGGAAACCCCTCCACCTGAAAGTACACGTCGGTCCCCGACTGATAGGCAATGCCCTTGTCCATCAGTTTTTGGATGATTTCAATCATGCCGGGGATGTTGTCCGTAGCGAGCGGTTCCAGGTTGGGCCGCAGGACACCCAGGGCGTCCATATCCTCGTAAAAGGCGGCGATGTAGCGCTGGGCAATGGTACGGTAGTCCGTTCCCTCTTCATTGGCCCGCCGGATGATCTTGTCATCGATGTCCGTAAAATTGCGCACGTAGGTGACTTCGTAGCCCAGATGCAGGAGGTACCGGTAGATGACGTCAAAGACGATGGCCGACCGGGCATGGCCGATGTGGCAGTGATCGTAGACCGTCACGCCGCAGACATAAAACCTTATCTTCCCTGCTTCGAGGGGAACAAATTCTTCCTTATTCCTGCTCAGGGTATTGAACAGCTGCAATCCCATGCGTGTAATCTCCATTCAGACAGTTCAGCGCACCGGGGCACGTGTTGGGCCGGCCCTGCGCCGCCTTCAAACGGCGGCCTCTTCGAGCAGCGCCACGGCATAGGCGGCAACCCCTTCCTGGCGGCCCGTGAAGCCCAACTTTTCCGTCGTGGTCGCCTTGACATTGACTGCCGAAACCGGAAGGCCCAAGACCCGGGCAATTTCTTTCACCATCTCGGAAATGTAGGGTGCCAGTCGAGGCTTTTGAAGCACCAGGGTACTGTCGACATTGTGAACAGAGAAGCCTTCCCTGCGGACGCGGGTCAGCTTCGAGGCCGGCATGGTCAATCTC
>DAIQOB010000371.1:0-3579 GCA_036788075.1 Syntrophobacteraceae bacterium | reverse complement strand
AAACCCGAAGGGTGTCCCCAGGATCTCCATCTCTTTTGCCTCGCCGAGGGAGATCTTCGAAAAATGGCCATGCAGCTTTCCTGTTTCCAGGATATAGCCGGTGACGGTTGTTTTAGCGTGGGAATGATCGTTCGGTTTCAGGAAAATCTCGAATCGAAGGGAGCCTGGTTCTATCCGAGGCTCTACTGGGAGTGCGGCATGATCGGCCAGGTGCTCTACCTGGAAGCGGAAGCGCTGAATTTGCGGGGAACGGGGATCGGCTGTTTCTTCGACAATCCCAGCCACGAGATTTTGGGGCTTCAGGACTTCCAATTCCAGGATCTTTATCATTTTACCGTCGGAGGCCCCGTGGAAGACCGCAGAATCAGCACCCTCCCGCCATATCCTGAGGATCCCCCCTGACCGTAGGACTTTATTTCCCCTGGAGGCCCAGTTTCCTGCACAGGCGTGCCAGTTCGATCTGTTCGTCCCGAGCCAGGACCTCCATTTCCTGGACAATGGCCGCCACGTGGCGTGGGAAGATGCGCTGAATGAGGGCATGCGCCTTATCCGTGAGGGACACAACGACGTGCCTGCGGTCCGGAGCATTCCTTTCCCGCCGGACCAGTCCGCGCTTTTGGAGATTATCGAGGACCAGTGTGACGTTGCCTCCGCTCTTGAGGAGCTTTTGCCCGATGCTTCCCTGGGAGAGCGGTCCCAGGTGGAAAAGCATTTCCAGGACTCCGAACTGGCTCTGTGTCAGGTCCTCATCCGCCAAGTGCCCGTGGATTCGGGCCGTGGCCGCAGCCGTGGCACGCATGAGCTTGGTGTACGCATCCAGCGCGACCGTTTCTTCATCAGTGCCTTTGTAAGCCGTTGCCATAGCTCCACCTGTTCAGAAGCCGACCCAAACCTCAATTATTTCACATAAAATCATTGAACATCAAAATAATATTGATCCTCAAGTTTTTCAAGGAAATATCCGACCTGCTTTTGGACTGGCACTTTGCGCATTGCCTGTCATATACTCCCTGGCAAAATGCGCAAAAACAGGAGCGGGCACAGGACGAGGAGCATACAGATGGGGCAGGCAAGGAAAACATTCGGCTTGTGGGTGGCGTTTTGCGTTGTTTTTGCGTGGAGCTTCGCGGGAATGGGGCAGGCACAGGAAGCGCCCAGGAAAAAGGAGACCGTCAAGCGTGAGCAGCTCAATGCGCAGCTTTTGCTGGCCGCATCGCTGGGGGACACGGCAACCGTGCGCACCCTGCTTTCCAAAAAGGCGGATATCAACGCGAGAGACGGGGAAGCCATGACCCCCCTCATGCTGGCCGCCCTCAACGGACACGGAGACACCGTCGATTACCTCATCGAGAACGGGGCGGATGTCAATCTGGCAGACATCTACGGAGTGACCGCACTCATGCAGGCTTCGTGGGCCGGACGCACTCCCATTGTCGACACGCTCCTGTCCTCCGGTGCGGACGCCAACAAGAAGAGCACGGACGAATTCTCCAAGCTGAAGAAAAAGGGTATTACGGCCCTCATGGCCGCCGCCATGACGGGAGACTTCGAGACGGCGAGCCTCCTCATCACCAGGGGGGCACAGGTGGATCTACAGGACGAGGAAGGCCAGACGGCTCTCATCTACGCATCCAAAGGGGGATACCTGAAGATTGCAAGGCTCCTCATCAGCAATGGTGCGGATGTCGAGATCAAAGACCAGTACGGACGCCCGGCCCTCACCATCGCCACCATCCACGATCACCCCGAGGTCGTAAAGGCGCTCCTGGGCTGTGGAGCCAATCCGGATGTCAAAGACATGAATGACTACAGCCCCAAAACCTATGCTTCGGCATTGAAACGCGACACCATCTATCGCATTTTGAAATATAACCGGCCCAGCCGCTCAGCGTGGTATTACTGAGCCGATGTGCTGTAGAAATGAGGAAGACTTTTGCGATTCAAAGCGGTCATCTTCGATCTGGACGGGACGCTGCTGAATACCCTTGAAGACCTTGCTCACTCCATGAACAGCGTCCTCCAGCGTTTCGGTTTTCCCTCCCACCCCCTGCATGCCTACAGGTATTTCGTGGGTGACGGCATGGAAACCCTCGTGCGACGCACCCTCCCCTCCGATCGAAGGGAGGAGGAGAACACCGTGGCAACCTGCTTGGCCGCCATGCGGCAGGAGTACGGTCTGCGGTGGAAAGAACTGACCGAGCCCTATCCCGGTATTCCGCAGCTCCTCGATGCCTTGACGGAGCACCGAATGCCCAGGGCCGTCCTCTCCAACAAACCCGACGACTTCACCCGGCAGATGGTGGAGGCATTGCTCTCCCGATGGACTTTTCATCCCGTTTTCGGAGAAAGACCCGGCGTCGCGAGAAAACCTGATCCGGCAGGTGCCCTGGAAATTGCCCGCCTGCTGGGGTTCCCGCCGGCGGAGTTTCTCTACCTGGGCGACACCAACACCGACATGCAGACTGCCAGGGCGGCGGGCATGCACGCCGTGGGAGTTCTTTGGGGATTTCGCGGTCGAGAGGAGCTCACGGCTTACGGTGCGGAAACCCTGCTGGAACACCCCATGGATCTCTTGAATCTGCTGGATTTCAGGGCGGGGTAGCGTCTTTGGCTCTCAACGGAGGATTCGAGTATCGAGAGCAGATCGGCCCCCGCAGCACCGGATCGACGGTGCTGGAGCATCTCGCAGGGCATTACCGCCATTCGAGTCCGGACACTTGGCTGGACCGCATTCACGCCGGCCAGGTCCTCCTGGACGGTCGCATCGCCTTACCCCAATCCCTCCTCAAGTCCGGCCAGTGGCTCGTCTGGAAACGGCCTCCCTGGGACGAGCCCGAAGTCCCTCTCTCCTTCGCCGTCCTCTACCAGGATGAAGAGCTCCTGGGGGTGGCCAAGCCCAGCGGACTGCCCACTGTCCCCGCAGGAGGCTTCATGGAGCACACCCTTCTGACCCGGGTGCAGCGCTACTGCAGGGAAGCCACGCCCATTCATCGCCTGGGACGCGGGACGTCGGGAGTCGTGCTTTTTTCACGCACTCCCCATGCACGTTCCGTTTTGGCCGGGGCATGGCGGAACAGGGAGGTGTCCAAAATCTACCGGACCCTCGTGCGGGGAGCCCCGTCCAGCACCTCGTTCTCCATCGATATTCCCATTGGCCCCGTCCCGCATCCCCGGCTGGGCACGCTCCACGCCGCCAGCGCTCGGGGAGGAAGTGCTTTCAGCCGTGTCAGGGTGCTGGAGGTTCGAAAGCCTCAGGGGGAGGAAGCATGCTCACTCCTGGAAGTGAGCATCGAAACGGGAAGGCCGCACCAGATCCGCATCCACCTGGCCGCTGCGGGACACCCTCTCGTGGGAGATCCCCTCTACCAGAGCGGAGGGACTTTCAAGGATCCCCAGAGCGCCCTCCCCGGGGATACGGGGTATTTTCTCCATGCCCTGCGCCTCGGGTTCCGGCATCCCGCCACCGGAGTCCCCGTGGAAATCGAGTGTTCCCCTCCCCCGGAGCTGCGCCTGTCAGGAAGCCCCGCTACATTCAACCCATGAGCTTCCTTCAGTCCGCACTTTCTGCGGCGTCGATTC
>DAIQOB010000370.1:0-3580 GCA_036788075.1 Syntrophobacteraceae bacterium | reverse complement strand
CGGGTCCGTTCCCCCGAAAAACAAGCTGAAAACCTGGCTGTTGGACGTAAAGGCACGCCTTTGAGGAGGAGAATCTCAAAAGGAAAACGCTGGAATGAAATCAATACTTGCAGAGTAAATAAACGGGGTGGTCGGAGCCACCCCGCCTTTCCTGGATCAACCACCGGCATAAGGCTGTGGGCTCTTGGCGTCATCGATACAGCCCTTGAGCTCTTCTTTGTCTACCTTGGAGGGATCTTTGAGTGCATCCAACGGACATACAAATTCATTCCCTGCTTTGTCCTTCACCCAAACAAACTGGGTTCTACCTTTGGGAGCATACGCTTCAGCCATGGGACCCTCCTTGAGCCCGTCAGACAGGACTCGGAAAATGATTTTTGTAAATCCTACACCCAACCAAATTTAGTAGAATTTCTCTATTTCATTCTACATGGGACAATAGGTAAGATGCCACTTTTGAAGAATCAAGTACCTCTTCAAAAAATTCTCATCGACTCAATTTGGCTGCGATGGACGCCACGTGCTTCCCCTGGAAGCGGGCTGCCGCCAGTTCGTTGGGGCTCGGCATGCGCTCGCCGGCATTCCCCACGATAGTAGAGGCACCGTAGGGGGAGCCTCCAGTGATTTCAGTCACGCCCATCTGTCCCTGAAAAGTATAAGGCAGACCGACGACCACCATTCCATGGTGGAGGAGAGTGATATGAAAACTGAGGATCGTGGATTCCTGACCTCCGTGCTGAGTGTTGGAGCTTGCGAAAACACTTCCCACCTTGCCCACGAGAGCCCCCTGTACCCAGAGTTGCCCCGTCGCATCGAGGAACTGGCGCATTTGGCCGCACATGTTTCCAAAGCGCGTGGGGGTACCGAAAATGATGGCGTCGGCAGCAGCGAGATCGCCCACCTGGCAGACGGGGATATGGGCCATAGCCTTCTGGCTCTCTACGGCCCCCATCTTCTCCAGGACTTCGGGAGGCAGCGTTTCGGGAACGCGGCACACTTTCACCTCCGCACCTTCGACTTCTCTCGCCCCTTCAGCGACGGCCTCGGCCATGCGATGGATATGTCCGTACAGGGAATAGTAAGGCACCAGAATTTTCATGAATGTTCTCCTTTCGAGTCGTTGAGTATTCAGAAATGATGAAATGATTGAAAACTGGAGCACCGAGATTCATAGATATCAAACAATTTAACGTTAAACTAATCGTTCATTGTCTTCTGTCAAGCAGGACGCAAAACCATGATCCTTTCCCATTCGTCCCTGGACGTGCTCTGCGTGGGCCACGCTTCGTACGACCTGATCCTGGCGGTAGACCACCACCCGGGTGAAGATGAAAAATGCTCCGCATCGCATTTCGCCGCATGCGGAGGCGGGCCGGCAGCCAATGCAGCCGTCACCGTGGTTCGGCTGGGAGGTGAAGCTGCCTTTGCCGGACAGCTCGGCCGCGACCCACATGGAGACGCTCATGCTCGGGAGCTGGAAGGCGAGGGGGTGCTCACGGACTGGATTGTGCGGGGGCAGTATCCCACTCCCCTCTCCGTTATCCTGGTCAAGCCCGATGGAAAACGGACGGTCGTGAACCACCAGGCCCAAACGCCTCCCCTGCCGGCAGGCGCGGTGGATTTTTCCCGCTGCAGGCCGAAAGCCATCCTCTTTGACGGGCACGAGCCCCTGATTTCTCCCCCCCTGGCCCGATGGGCCAGGGAGCAGGGAATCCCCACGATCCTGGACGCCGGCTCAGTGCGGGAAGGAACCCTGGAACTCGCTCCCCGGGTAGATTACCTGGCAGCAGCGTGGAAATTCGCGCGCGACTTCACAGGGGAAAAAGATCCGGAAGACGCTCTGGCGGTTTTGAGTCACATGGCCCCCTGCGCTGTCATTACCCTGGGAGAGGAGGGGCTGGTATGGCAGCGGGGGACGGAAAGGGGAAGGCTCCCGGCTTTTTCCATAGAGGCAACGGATACTACGGGGGCGGGGGATGTTTTCCACGGAGCCTTTGCTCTGGGGCTCACGCGTGGACAGGATTTCCGTTCGCTCTTAACCTATGCCAGTGCCGCGGGAGCATTGTGCTGCAGGCGGTTGGGCGCCCGCCCTTCCATTCCCACGGGGGATGAGGTGGCGGCCTTTCTGAAAAACATCTGAATCACACCTCCAGGAAAGGAAAAGCTTATGCCGGACCGCACCGGGCAAGTCACAGAGTATCATGAGGCCACGAAGCATCATTTTGACCGTTATGCCCGGGGCCCGGGCTACCTGGACTGGGCGACTCAGCCCGATCCCTTTCGACGCTACGAGGGAGCGCTCATCGTCGCCCTGGAAAAAATTCCCCCGGATGATCGTCAGGATTACGATGCCGCTTTCACGGCGGGGCGCATATCCCCGGCGGCCCTTTCGTTTTATGCGCTGTCCCGGCTGTTCTACGACAGCCTGGCCCTGTCGGCCTGGAAGAGCAGCGGGGGCGCCTCCTGGGCTCTCCGCGTCAACCCTTCCAGCGGCAATCTCCATCCCACCGAGGGTTACCTCCTCTGCGGCCCTCTCCCCGGCCTGGGAACATCCCCTGCCGTATACCATTACGCGCCGCGGGACCATGCCCTGGAACTGCGCGCCACCCTTCCCCAGGCCCTGTGGGAAAAGCTCACGGAATCCTGGCCCCACGGCACTCTTTTTGTGGGATTGACCTCCATACACTGGAGGGAAGCCTGGAAATACGGTGAGCGAGCCTTCCGGTATTGCCAGCTCGACGTGGGCCACGCCCTGGGGGCCGTCACTCTGGCGGCTTCAGGCCTCGGGTGGCGCGCGGCACTGCTGGACGGCCTCAGCCATGATCAGCTGGCGTGCCTGCTGGGAACATCCGATTCTCAAGCCTCTGAAGCGGAAAGGGAAGAGCCCGATTGCCTGGTGGCCATCGGCCCCGAGGGGTCGGCGTTCCCGGCCCTTCGGTCCCTGGACCCCGCAGCCATTGAAGGGTGTTCCGCACTCTCGTGGCAGGGAAGGCCCAATCGCCTGAGCCGATCCCACGTGGACTGGAACGTCATCGCCACGGTTTCACGAGCGTCGCGGAAGCCCCTCACGGATGTCCCCTGCAGTGCGCCGGCCTCCACGGTGGATGAGAGCCATGAGGTTCCCCAGCGGGGGCTGTCCCTTCGCCGCATCGTCCATCAGCGCCGGAGTGCCGTGTCCATGGACGGAACGAGTACCATGATCCGTTCGGATTTCTACCGGCTGCTCATGAAGACTCTTCCTGGACCGGATCGCCTTCCTTTCGCCGTACTCCCCTGGGATGCGCAGGTGCACCTGGTCCTCTTCGCCCATCGTATCCAGAGGCTGCATCCCGGCCTCTACCTGCTCGTGCGAAACGCAGCGCACAAGGTGGCTTTGCAGGCAGGCATGAAAGACAATTTTCTCTGGCGAAAACCCGAAGGGTGTCCCCAGGATCTCCATCTCTTTTGCCTCGCCGAGGGAGATGTTCGAAAAATGGCCATGCAGGTTTCCTGTTTTCAGGATATCGCCGGTGACGGTTGTTTCAGCGCGGGAATGATCGTTCGGTTTCAGGAAAATCTGGAGTCGAAGGGAGCCTGGTTT
>DAIQOB010000369.1:0-3583 GCA_036788075.1 Syntrophobacteraceae bacterium | reverse complement strand
GCTCACTGTCGCGGCAGGATGCCGCTCCTACAAAAAAAAAGGGGAACCGTCAAGTGTCAAATTGGAGGGGTTTCTACCCGATCGGCGACAATTTCACCCCGGTGAAAATCGGGGTCCAAAACGCCTGGGTTTTGGCTGGAATCCAGTCGTTGCCGGGATGGCGAAATTTGATTTAAAAAAATATCAGGTTTTTAAATCATATTTGGCAATTTGATAGCGGAGCTTGGCTCGAGAAATGCCCAAAAGCCGCGCGGCCTTGGTCTGGTTGCCACGGGCCTCGGCAATGGCCGCCGAAAGAAGCCTTTCCATCATTTCATCGTAAGTCAGATTCTCTGTCCCCCGGATGCCGCTGCCGGTTCCTGTTTCCTTCTTGGAGTAGTCGGAGGGGCTTTTCAAAAACTCCAGGTGCCCGGCGCGAATTTCTTCAGCCTGCTCCAGTAGCACAATGCGCTCCATGGCATTTCTCAGCTCTCGAACATTTCCATTCCAGCAGTGATTCAATAGGATGGCCTCGGCTTCGGGGCTGATGGCCATGACGGGCTTGCCGTTTTTAGAACAAAACAGTTCCAGGAAATAGCGGCTCAGAGGCAGGATATCCTCCAGTCGCTTCCTCAGGGGAGGCATGACGATCCGGAGGGCGCTCAGGCGATAGTAGAGATCTTCCCGGAATTTTCCCTTTCGCACCTCTTCCAGAAGGTTCTTGTTGGTGGCTGCAATGACTCGTACGTCACATTGTATCTCTCGAACGCCGCCGACGCGGAAGTAGGTCTTTTCCTCCAGAACCCGCAGGCATTTGGTCTGTACCTCCGGGGACAAGTCACCGACTTCGTCTAGAAAGAGGGTGCCCCCTTCGGCCAGTTGAAATTTGCCCGGCTTCCCACCTGCAACCCCTCCCGTGAAAGCCCCCTTTTCGTAGCCGAACAATTCGCTTTCGGCCAGCAGTTCAGGAATACATGCACAGTTCAAGCGAATGAAGGGTTTGGTGCAGCGGTGACTCAGTGCGTGGATGTGGGATGCCGCAAGCTCTTTACCCGTTCCGCTCTCTCCTTCGATGAGAACGGTTGCATCATGACTTTGAGCCAGCCGTGCGATCATCTCATAGAGCTTTGTCATGAGGGGGCTCTTGCCGGTGAACTTGACGAGTTCCTCCTGCGCACCATCCATGGGGCGTCCATTCCTCAACCCGTTGTCATTCCACTGACGCACCTGGAGGGCCTTTTTCACGAGCTCTTTCAACTTCCTGTTGTCGAAGGGCTTCTGGATGTAGTCAAAGGCCCCGTCCCGCATGGCCTGAACCGTGTTCTCGATGGTGCCGTAGGCCGTGAGCATGATGACCTGGGTTCGCTCGTCTCTTTGCTTGATGGCACGAAGTACCTCTAAACCGTCCATGTCTCCCAGACGCAGGTCCAGGAGCACCAGTTCCGGCCGAAACTGCAGCAGATTTTCGATTCCATCTTTGCCGCTCTGACAGGTCAGAATCCGGTAATCCTCGGTCTGCAAAAGCAGCTGCAGCGATCTTCTCACCAGGATGTCATCATCGACGATCATAATTCTGTTCATGACTGATCTATCCCTCCGACCATTGAGGTCATCCGTCGCATGAGTCATCTCTCCACAGGAAATTTGAGCAGGAATGTCGTACCAAGGCCAAGCCGACTGTCTACCTGGATGTCGATGTTGTATTCTCTCAAGATAGCGTGGGAAATGCTCAACCCCAGGCCGGTGCCGCTGGGGCGTGTGGTGAAGAAGGGATCGAAAATTCTCTGAATGTTCTCGGGTGCAATTCCCTCGCCCGTATCGGTAATGGAAAGAAATACGTATTCGCGGGCATTCTTCCCATCATCACGTGGTGCCCTGTGGCAGCTCAGGTTGACCAGGATTTTACCTCCATGTGGAGTCGCAAGCAAGGCGTTCAGGAGCATATTGATGAGGACCTGCTGAATTTGCGCGGCGTCCAGTCTCAAAGGAGGTATTCTCGATGTCCAGTTGACCTGCAGCTGGACGTTGTTCTGAATGGCCTGGGGCGCCAGAAGTCGCAGCGTATGGCACACGATTTTGTCGAGGATGCACGGAGAAAGGCGGGCCTCGCTCGGCCTCGCAAACTCCAGAACATCTTTCATGAATCGCTCCAGCCGGTCGACTCCGATGAGAATGATCTCCACGAGATCTTTAAGGTGTGGAGCATCCTGGGTGTTTTCGTAGAGCAGTTGAGCATTGGAGCTGATGGCTGTCAGGGGATTGCGGATTTCGTGGACGATGCCTGCAGAGAGCTCCCCCAGGGAGGAGAGTCGATCCATGCGCTGTATTTTCTGCTCCATTTGAATCTTTGCCGTTATATCCTCCAGAATGATGAGGACGTAGCGAATGTTTTCCGCCTGCCCCTTCAAGGGGATGGCTTTGATGTCCACGAATTTTTGCTCATGCAGATCCCCTTTGACGACGGGGCGTTCGCTGCTGAGGGCAAAGCTTCCCTCAAAGGCCTGCTTCAGCAGAAACTCCAGGTTCAGTTCTTTTTGAAGGTCCTGGGAGAGTGCCTCCTTGAGAGGCCTTCCCTTCAATCCTCCCCGTTCGAAGCCGAACATGGCGTCAAACCGTCCGTTGCTGGAGAGAACACGGGAGGCGTGATCCATGAGTGCCATCCCTACGGGCACTCCCTCCACCATCGTTTCGTACATGGAATAGAGGGTATTGACTTCCTTTACCTTTCGCTCCAACTGCTCGTTGCTCTGCTTCAGCTTTTGAAGCAGCTCCATGTTTTCCCGGCGAAGGCGCTGCCGCTCCAGGGCCTTGCTGAGGGTGACCAGGAGCTCGTCAAAACTTTCCAGGGGCTTGGTGAGATAATCGAAGGCGTCGTAATCCCGGAGGGCGGTCACTCCATTTTGGATGGAAGCAAAACCCGTAAATACAATGACTTCCGTCGTACTGTCCATCTCCTTGATACGGCGGATCACTTCCAGTCCCGGCATTCCGGGCATTTTCATGTCGGTGATGACAAGAGGCACAGGCTCCCGTTCGAAAAGTGCAACAGCCTCTTCTCCCCGGCTGGCCGTGGTGACGACGTACCCTTCCACAGTCAAACGGCTGCCGAAGAGGTCCAGAAGCTCAGGTTCGTCGTCTACGAGCAGAATTTTCGTGGGCATCAGAACAAGACCTTCACGTTCTATGGAGCCAAAGATATTGGAGAATTGCCATGAGTTCCCAAGAAGTCGGTCTTACGTTGCACAAACTTGAGGCCAAAGTGGAGGCTCCCCGGAGGCTCCTCCCATTTTCATCGGGGCGTGCATGAGTTAAATTAGCTTGCCCGGATCCGTGGAAGGCGTTTTCAGGGGAAGGGGCGCCTCTCTGCCTTTTGCCTCTATTTCCTCGATGGAGTTTGCTGCGTTGATCAGAGACCCTCTCATCCGTTTGCGCGGAGTGCATCAGCATAATTTAAAAAACATAGACCTTGATCTGCCTCTTTTCAAGCTGATTGCCGTCAGCGGTGTCAGCGGCTCGGGAAAGTCCAGCCTGGCGCTGCACACACTTTATGCCGAAGGGCAGCGGCGTTACGTGGAAACCTTTTCACCCTATGCCCGCCAGTTTT
>DAIQOB010000368.1:0-3589 GCA_036788075.1 Syntrophobacteraceae bacterium | reverse complement strand
TCTTCAAACGCATCGCCATCGTCCTGGCCGGCCCATTTTCCAACTTCATTCTCGCCATCGTTATTTTTGGCCTCATCTATGCTTTTTCCGGCATCCCGCAGCTCGCCCCCGAGATTGGCACGGTCGCTGCCGGCTCCCCGGCGGAAAAGGCGGGACTCCAGACCGGCGATACGGTTCTGACCATCAATGGTCAGCCCATCACCACCTGGGACGAGCTTTCGAGCCGCATCGAGGAGCTGGGTGAGAATCCCCTCTCTCTGGAATTCCGGCGGGATCAGAAGGTTATGACCGTCCAGGTGACTCCTTCCGTCACGGAGGTGAAAAACCTTTTCGGAGAGCCCATCAGGCGACCGGTCATGGGGGTCACCGCCTCGGGGAAAGTCTCCATCAAGAGCGTCAACCCCCTGCATGCCGGTTACTACAGCCTGCTCCAGACCTGGAACCTCAGCAAGCTCTTCCTCCTGACGGTCGTCAAGATGGTGGAAGGGGTCATCTCCGTGAAGACCCTCGGCGGCCCGATTCTCATCGCTCAGATGGCCGGACAGCAGGCCCAGGAAGGCATGATCAATCTCATCAATTTCATGGCGGTCATCAGCGTCAACCTGGCCGTTTTGAACCTCCTTCCCATACCCGTCCTCGATGGGGGGCACATCCTGTTTTTTACCATCGAAGCCATCCTGGGAAGACCGCTCAGCGTGAAAAAAGTCGAGCTCGCACAGAAGGTGGGAATGTTCATTCTGCTCCTTCTCATGCTTTTCGTCTTTTACAACGACATCATGCGTCTGATCCCGGGCCACCAGGCTGATTTCATGCCTTGAGCCCTCTGCAGGCCCGACATTCCATGAAAATACTCGCAGTAGATACTTCCACTGCCTCGGGCAGTATTGCCCTGATGGACGGCCTGTCCCTCAGGGCGGAGTGGATTCTCCAGTCGAACCTGACTCACAACCGCCTGCTCCTGAAGAACATCCATTTCCTGCTGACCCAGGCAGAATGGACGCTCTCCCAGGTAGACGCCTTTGCAGTGACGACGGGGCCTGGAAGCTTCACGGGCATCCGCATCGGGCTCACCACCATGAAGACCCTTGCCTGGACCATGAAGAAGCCCTACCTGGGCATTCCATCCCTGGATGCGCTGGCAGCCCCCTTCGCTTTTTGCTCCCTGCCCGTCTGCTGCCTGATCGATGCGCGCAAGCACGAGATCTACGGCGCCCTGTACCGCCCCGACCGGGCAGGGGGAGGCCTGCACCGGGTGGAGGATTACCGTGTGCTCCCTCCCGAGCGCATGGCAGCGGGGATTCAGGAGCCCACCCTTTTTTGCGGTGACGGATGGCTCGTTTACCGGGATGTCTTCAAGGAGATTCTCCGCGAAAGGGCTTTGGAGGCTCCAGGGCCTTGCCATGTCCTGCGAGCCGGCTTTGTGGCCGAACTGGCGAGAGTTCGATTCGAAGCGGGCGAAAGAGAAGACCCCCTCAGCAGCGTCCCCCTCTACGTCCGCCCCTCGGATGCAGAGCTGCACCACCCTCCATCCCATGGATAAACTTTCCTTCATACGATCCTTCACCCGGAAGGCAACGGACTCCTGCAGGAAGAAACAGGTCCCCCGCAGTACAGCC
This sequence comes from Syntrophobacteraceae bacterium, assembly GCA_036788075.1. GTDB lineage: Bacteria > Desulfobacterota > Syntrophobacteria > Syntrophobacterales > Syntrophobacteraceae > Desulforhabdus. Next base: position 1,973 of record DAIQOB010000368.1, on the reverse strand, counting down.
AAAGGCCTCCATCACGCCGGGTTCCCCGTCGGATACTTCGTCCGCAATCTGATGCTCCTCGCAGCCGAGCCCCGCTGGGCGCAAAAGCCCCCCCGTTTGAAGCGGATTAAAATCGTGAGACTGCTTCAGGAGCGTAGCAGGTTTTTCCTCCAAGTCCATCAGTGGCTGGACGGCCACAATACGGGGAAGCCGGATAACCTTTCGGAAAGATATGGGAATCAAGGGGGGAAAGACGACGACGTATCGGTGGATATCTACTGCATTCACTGCGGGGGATGCTGTGAAATTGCCTGCGGACTTCCGGATTTCCCAGCGGAATCCATCATTCCCGCCCACTGGCAGCGCATCTTTGGAGAGGGTCTCGGTGAGGACCACCGTTTCTGTCCGTTTCTATGGGAAGACCGACCTTCCGGCGGGAGCCTGTGCTCCATTCATCCCTGGCGCTCCCGCCCCTGCAGGATCTTCGAGGCGGAGGAATGCCGCTTTCTCCTGGACGATCCTGAATTCAAGAAACTTTCAGATCCGGTGGCTCTCGAGAAAGTCTATCGCTTATTGCTTCGCCTGATTGATGCCCGCTAGCAGCCACTGGTGCGTTCCCACATCGCGGCAGAATGTCCAGAATTCCTGGAACTTGACGGGAGACAGCTGATTTCCCTCTATGACTGCGCCTGTTTTTTCATCCACGACATAGTCCAGGAGATTGGCCGTGAACAGCACCGTCACATAGTCTTTCCCCATTTCCTGCCACACCTCGGAGGGCTCCACCTTGCGGACAGCGATATTTTCCAGGCGGTTGATGCGCCCCTGCTGTTGCATGCGATTGAATTCCGTGCTGAAAAGGTCCCTCATTTCGCCCGTGAGCAACTCTTCGATCCCATCCATGCTTCGATGCATCCATGCCGCCTGAATGCGAAAGAAAAGGTCCTGAAAGGTCTCCTTCAGCTCTTCCTCGCTGAAGGAGGGATCGAACTGACGGATCTGCTGAAATCCCTTTTCCACCCCTGCCACCCCCGGGGAAGCTTCAGGAGCGGCGTCCCTATAGGAGACCCGGCTCTCGGGCTGATACGTTCCCGCATCCATGGGATACCCGGCATCGGCCATCTGCTGCTGGCGGCGCCTCTTCAGGTATTTCATGACAAAATAGATGGCAGCACCGATGAGGATGATGTCCATGAGGCCGATCCCCCCGCCACCGGACCCTCCCACGGGAGCTGCCTCACCGCGGCTTCCAAACAGCATGTTTCCCAGCAGTCCACCCGCCAGCCCGCCTGCCAAACCCTGGAAGAAGGGGTTGCGTGTGAACCCGCCCGAAGGTTGGCTGTAGGGGCTGGAATAGCCGCCGGGACGCGATGTGTTGTAGTCTGGGCCATACCCGCCGCCAGGAGCCGTATAGGGCGAAGGCCGGGACGGCATGCTAGGACTGGAAAAGCTCCGACTGCCTCGGCTCCCCATGGAGCCGCCCCCGCCGGCTCGGGCCCATGCCACAGATTCCATGGATGTGGCAGCAAACAAAAGGAATACGCACGTTAAAATCATGACGCGATGTATCGGTGACCGCTCTTTCATGGCTCACTCTTCTCCTGTTGAAACCATCCACTTCAAGGTTAAGGGTTCGCTGCTGCCCTTCGTGTGTTGTGTAAGGGACGCTGAAACCTTGGTTGAAGTCAGGCAATGGATTGGCTTCTGCCTGACTATCCATGCGTCATTTCCGCCGGCGACCGTGTCGGGTCGGGAATGACGCATGGGCATGCCTGCAGAATGATTCATCATGCGTTGTGCTATACGTTAACAAACCTGGCACCGGATGACAATATTCGGCTGCTGCTGCTTTCTTAGTGGCAGCCGACCCCGAAAAAAAAATTCCCTCTCCACCCGCAGGAGGGTGGGGAGGGAATGGTCTCATCATTTTGGCCGTACAGGTACGCACAGCCCCCTTTTCAGTGCAGGGCCAGGAAGGACTGCTTGACCATGGC
>DAIQOB010000367.1:0-3611 GCA_036788075.1 Syntrophobacteraceae bacterium | reverse complement strand
CCCGCAGAGGCTCCCTTCCTCGAAGTCGATCTTTGTTTCATCCCCTCGTCGCGTGATCCTGGCTCCAACGTTGCTCCAGGTAAGTGTGCCGAAGGTGAACCGGCCCGCTTTGAGCGTCGCGTTTCCCTGCAGAGTCAATGGCTGCGTCTCGGGTGCGGGCGTTCGGACTCCGGATTTTTTCTTGTCGCTGCGGTCTTCCGTCAGGTGCTGGAGCTGCTCCCAGTCCAGAGCATCTGCCGAAAGATCCAAATTGACGATGAAGCCTTCTGCGGAAAAATCCACGTTCCCCTGAAAATTCAGAGTGCTGCCGGCCCATGTGCTTTGAGACGACTGGATGTGGATTTGGCGACCGGCAGCTTCGAGTGCTGCCCGTTCGATGGTGATGGGCTGCTTCAGCTTGCCCTTATACTGGAATCCTTCGATGGAGAACTTGCCACTGGCCTTGGATTCCAGGGGTGCCTCCAAAGAAAACCGCGCCTCGAAATTTCCTTCGAGCGTGCCCGTAAAATGGGGATTTTTGGCCAGCAAACCGTCCACGCTGGACCGTTTCAGCGTGCCGGCAAAGGACAGGTCGAATTCTCCCCGGCTCCAGAGCAGGGAAAGGGACGCATCGGAGCTGGCGTCTTTCACGGCTATTTTTTTGATGGTCAGCGCTTCGGGTTCATGCGTCACATCCAGGTCTACCGTCGTGCCGTTGTTGCGGGTCATCCGGCCGGCGAAAGAGATGGATCCCCCTCGAGCCCAGCTGAATTTTGCCCCGGTGAAACGCAGGGGAGATTGAAGTCTGAAAGGCTCGGGCAGTTGGATGAGGTTGGACAGGTAGGCGTTGCCCGCCTCTCCGACCTCGCCCCCCAGGGTCAGGCTGGCCCCGAGAAGGCCCCGGGTGTATCCCTGAAAAACACCCGACCCCGTCAGGGTGGTGTCCAGGATGCGAGCAGAACAGTCGTAAAAGGAAAGCCTCTCCTGGTTGGCCTCCACCCGGCCCGTCTTCACCCCGAGGGAATCCGGGAGGAAGGAGGATGTCATCAGGAAGTTCTCGGTCCTGCCCCTGGCTTCAAATACCCAGTCCCTGGGTTGGAGCACCGGCCCTTTGAGGTTGAGGGAGTCCAGCCAGAGAATTCCCTTCATGGATTCAAAGTCTTTGAGGAAATTCTTGACGGTGTCGTGGGTCAGGAGCCATGGGTAGATTTCGTCGAGGTCCACGCGGGATTTTCCGGTGGAGCCTACCTCCAGGGTGACTTTGCCTCCCCATTGCACTCCGACGGAAACATCCGAGAGCTGCGATTTGCCCACGCTGCCGCTCGCGGATTTTACCTGGACGGCATTGCCATGATAAGCGAACGTTCCTCCCTGCAGGTCGAAGGGAAAAGGAAGCCTTCGATAGTGAGACTTGATGCTGAATGAGGTGATGTCGAGGTCCGTCTTGACGGCGTCGAGGCTTTCGCCCAGGACCAGGCGGCCGGTCGCCCGGCCCTGGATGTTTTCCATGAGGCGCATTTCCCGCAGGAACGGCTCGTATTTCACCACGCGCTCCAGTATGGGAGGCAACTGCACGAGGTCGGCATCCAGGCTGATGTCCAGGTGGAAAGGAGCGGGAGCGTCTTCCTTTTTGAGCCCAACCACCAGGGTGCCTTCCCTGCCGAAGGATTTCTTCGCCCGGCCCTCCAGTCCGTTTCCGTGCAGAACGCTCTGGGAGATGAGCACCTCGCCTTGGGCGTCCTGTACTTCCAATTCGATCTTTGGGACGACAATCGTTCCACCGATCATGTTGCCGCGAATGACCATGTGATCCAGTTTCTTGAGGTCATCGAACTGGGTTCCCTGGATGTCGAAAGTGATGCGGGGCACCTGGCCGGCCCGTATGATCTCGAAAACCTTGGCGAGGGCTTCGTCTTTGCCGCCGAGGGCCAGCAGGACTTTGCGGAGAGCTGCGGCGTCGATATCGCTGCCTGCCAGGTTCAGGCTCACGAGAGGTCCCTGGGAGTCACGAAAATATTTGCATGTCAGGCCGCCCCTGGGGGTGTCGAACTGAAGCTGGGAGAGGACCACCTCCAATTGATTGTTGCCGCTTTGAATGGAGCCCTCGATCTTTCCGCCCTTGAGGAGGATCGGTTCATGGTTTTGCCGCAGCTTGAGAGAAGGAATGGACCCTTTGAACTGGGAACGGAAGGTTCCGGGTCCGTCGCTTTCGAAAGAAACCTCCAGGTCTGCTTCGCCTTCCTCGACCTGGCAGGTGGCGGAAGGGAAGAAGTAGTCCGTCAGTCTGTGAGGTATGAGGCGCGTGAGGACCATCTTTCCCTGGCTTTTGAGGGTCTGGGTGGAAAGGGATGACTTGAGGGAGATGGATTCGAAAAGGTCCGATCTGCACTCAATGTCCAGGCTGGGGTGGTCCGGGGAAAGGCGGATGTTGCCATGAGCGTCCTTGAACTGGAACCTTGGGGTGGCCCCCTCGAACAGCGTGAGGCTCCCGCGGGAAAGGGCAATCTTCAGCTCCGGAAGCCTGGCGGCCAGCCCGACCAGAAACTCGACGGCCTTTTCCCGTGCCTGGATGTGCTTTGCAATGTCTTCAGGGGGTGCTTCCGTTCCTGGAGTCCCCGTCAATTGGAGATTCACTTCGGGGGCGTTGCAAAGGATGAAGGCGATGCGCCCCTCTCCACGCATCAATGCAAAGAGGTTGGGAAGGACCTCCAGGGATTCCATGGAGACATTGAACTTTCCTGGAGAGGACAGAAGGGGGTAATGAAAAACGACACGCGGATAAGGGAAGAGGGAGAGGCGCACCTCCCTGTACTGCAGCTCGTAACCCGTTTTGGCACGGAACGCTTCAGTGATTCTCTTGTCGATATGTTCCATGAGGCCGGTCCTGGGGATGATCAGCGCGGCTGCGACAACCAGCACCAGCAGCATTCCCAGGAAGCCCGTGAACCAGAGGGCTGCTTTTTTCAGTGGTATTGTCCTCACATCATGTGCTGCTCCCAAATGGTACCGTGTACTGGACTCGCGGGCGAACCACCTGAAAGACTCCAGTATGTCGCAGCGTGAGTCACCACCTGGTCCGGGAGGTTTTGAAGCCCCCCTTTGCAGGGGATTTCAAATTTCCCAGACTATATGATGATTTTCCCTGCGACACAATAGGGAGAGAAATGCTGTTGCGATGCTTGACTTTATCGTTTCAGTCGTTAAAATTCAGCGTCTGTCGGAAGCTGTACCAACCACCCAAAAGGGGGCGAAACGGGTTCGACGGAGGTAAGGAAGCTCAAGTTGCATGCCGAGGTCCTGGTTCCTCGTTAAACCATCGGGACAAAAAACAAACGCAGACGATTATTCGTATGCTGTAGCCGCGTAAGCGGCTACCGTTCCTCTGGTTTTTTCTTGCGGAGCCAGCAGGAGCGTCGACTCAGCGAGATGGTCTTTGGCATGACGCCTGCAGTGCCAAAGGCGAGATCCTGTAGGCTAGCCTAATGGAAATCCTGCTCGTGGGAGTTCTCCAAGGCGAAACTCAAAACGCGAGATAAGCATGTAGTAACTTCAGTGGATTACTTTCGGACGCGGGTTCAACTCCCGCCGCCTCCACCATTTAGAAAAGACAAACCCGTCTCTCTGGGGTCATT
>DAIQOB010000366.1:1643-3619 GCA_036788075.1 Syntrophobacteraceae bacterium | reverse complement strand
CACCACCCCGGCGGACCGCGACCACCGCAGCTCCGATCTTCCCGCTGAACGCGCGATTGTTGGCCAATGAAACCAATCCGGAGCGATCCAGGAGGGCTTTCATATCGGCGCTGACATCCGTGAAATAGGTTGGAGATCCCAGAATCAGGGCATCGGCCCTGACCATTTTCTCCATGACTTCATTGAAAATGTCCTTTTTCTGAGTGCACTTCAGGTCTTTGTTCTCAAAACATTTTCCACATGCGATGCAGCCGCGGATGTGCTTTCCTCCCACCTGAACATACTCCGTCTCCCAACCGGCCTTTTCCAAAGGCTCCAATACGTGCTTCAACAGGGTTTCGGTATTTCCACCTTTTCTCGGACTGCCGTTGATGGCCAATGCATACATAGAAATCTCCTCATTTTCACTGTTTTTCTGCTGCGGTGCATCTGCCGGTGAAGCCGCCCGGAAGCCGCTTCAGCAAGGGGAGCTACTGTCCCCGGATGGTATTGTGGCTCAGCTTGATTCTGGCCTCGGTGACCGGACCCGCGATGCCGTCGGCAACAATGCCCACCGCCGCCTGACACTCTTTCACCGCCCTCCGCGGGGCCGGACCGTAGCGTCCGTCAACGACCAGCCTGGGGTCCGCGCCAAGGTCATTGAGGGCTTCCTGAAGCCACTTCACCCCATCATCCTCGTTGCCCGCTTTCCATGGCTCGTCAGGCTGGGTGCCGGTCCTGAGGAGAGGCCACAGTTTGTTGAACCACCCTTCTCGATCCGGCAGTCCGTTGAATCCGCCGTTGATGCGGAGGGTAATGGTCCGGAGATCGTTTCGGTCTGCGAATGCGTTGAGACCGCTCCGCGTCCATTCGTGCAAAGCCGGTTTGAGCGCATGGTCCGGAGCGGTCACCAAATCGGGGTCGCCTTCGAAATCGACTCCGCAGGCCGCTCCCATGATGCGGTGACTGCCTCGACCCGTCGTCTGCAGCACCCCGTTCCCGCGGTAGCGAAATCCGTCCCCGGGCTGCGTATTTCCGAGCTCACGCGCTTTGCGCGGATTGCCGAGGCCGTAGACGCGCTCGGCAATCTGTTCCGGATGCCCCTCCAGTTTCGCCGCCTCCGCCGCCGTCACAGCCGCACTGTGGTGATGCACGCCGAATATCTCCACCAGGCGGTCCGCCCTGTAGTTCATGCTCTCACGCAAGACCGTGAAGCCTCCGGTCTCGTGCAGGGCCTGAGCCAGAAAATGCGCCATGCGCAGGGGTGTCGTGATCCCATGCTCCTCGAAGAGCGGCCCTCCCTGGCGGAGCGCCTCCAGGTAATTCCCGCGAGCCTGGGGAGCAACCTTTTTGACCACATCGATTACCTGGATCGTCATGAGACTCCCTCCTTTTCATTGCGTGAAAATCTGTTTTGTTTAGCTATCGGCAAAACCGGAGAGACTGAATGGAGCGCATGGAAGCTTCATCGTTTCCAGCAAGACCTTGAGTATCGACCACCACGGAACGCCTGCCGTCACTCAACACGGCCCACAGGCACTCACCGGCGGCAGCATGAAAGCCCTGCGAATCCGAAACGCCACAGTCCACCACCGCCTTGATGCCCTGCCAGCCGGGTCCTGCCATCGCCTCCACCGGGTGCACTCCCGAACGCCCCCGGGCAATCCAGCCCTTCTCGTTTTTGTCGAAAACGGCCTTTTCGACAGCCACCTGCTCCAGGGCACCGTCAAAGACTTCGAAAGCGATGAGGTACTCACTGCCCGGCGGGGTATCGCCCACCAAGGCGACACAGGCTTTGCTGCCGCGACAGCCGAGCTTTACCTTTCGATTGCCCGGGTATGAAAACTCAATGCCCAATTGCGTATCGCGGAACGTCTTCCATTCCGCCTCTCCGGCCCCGGCCAGACGAGCCAGCCTGGACTCGTAGACATTCTTCAGGCAATGAGCGTCGCGGCACTTGTCCCTGTGGCTCTTCAGCCAATCTCTTTGCTCCGCTT
>DAIQOB010000366.1:0-1543 GCA_036788075.1 Syntrophobacteraceae bacterium | reverse complement strand
TCCACACACGGAAGAAAGACGTGGGGTTGCTGAAAAAACCCAAACCTTTTGTCCGCCCTGCCTTTTTCCAGAGAGCCCCCATCATCGTCAAAATTTTTCACTTTTCAGGCCTCGCTGCCTACGGGCCTTGCCCCGTCTTACCCCGACCGACACCTCTGCCCGCTCAGTCCAGGCTGAATCCACACGTAATCGATCGAAAGCCATCGCAGAATTTCTGGTTGCAAACCGCCCCGTCCCCGATGACATACGTGGGTGAAAGGGCGCCGATATCTTGAGCCGCCTCCCATTTCATTGCATACCCTCCCGCTTTGCCCATTTTGCTGGCACACCAGGCGTCGGCGGCAGGCTTGCCGCATTGCCTCCCCCAGTGCAGACACCAATCCAGACGATATCCCTTGATGACAGGATTTTTGAAAGTTTTGCTCCCTTGGGCTAACGCACTGTAATTGCCGGCATAAAGATGTGTAAGGAAGAGTGCACCCAGGAACAGACCCACTTTGATCGTGTGTGAAGGCTTCATTTCCTATTCCTCCATAATTTGCCGTTTGACGATCTGCCACTTCGGCCGAGGGATCAAGACACCCTGGTAGATCGCAGTGAAAGTATCATTTGTTGGACCGAGACGTTTTAAAGTCCCCTTTTGACGGGGCATTCAGGGGATATGCCGTGACGGGAACGAATAACGGCAGCCTTTGCCACGGCAGTCGAGGCAGGATGCCCCTCCTGCAATGAGGATGAAGGTAAACGGTTGCCTGATTGCGATCTTCGGTACTCGGACCATCTCGCCGTCAGGACACTCAGGATGAACGAAGTTTCTTGCACGCAAACAGCGAGTCGCAGTGAATATGATATCTGCACGAAAAAATGAAGGTTATAGAAGCGTTTCAAGCTGTACCGGATAAAATGATTAAAACCAAAATTTCTGAAAATGCAACAGAAAATTATCCCCTTAGCAACGGACATATTCCAGCAGGAAAATGAATTTTCATGTAACCTTTTGGTCATTGGGAGCCACTAAACAAGGGAAAGGCAATGGAGCTGAGAGAATTGCACCCTCTTCCGGAGGAGCTTTAAGGTGTCGAGGGAACGGACCCTTTCGGGGGAAGCGCCCTCGCCGGAAGAACACGCCGATGTGGAACTCATTGGACGCGTCCTCGGCGGAGACGTCAATGCCTTCGAAGGATTGGTGAATCGCTACCGATCCCGCGTCTTCGGCATCGTCATGAAACATGTCCCGGCCGAGAGCACGGAGGATGTAGCCCAGGAGACCTTCCTGGAAGCCTATCGCTCCCTGGGGTCTTTTTCTGGGAAAAGCTCTTTCGGGCACTGGCTTTCCAGGATCGCCACACGCTGCTGTTACCATTTCTGGCGGGAGCGACGCGGAAGCCCGACCGTCTCTGTCAGCAGCCTTTCCGACAATGCGGAGGAGTGGATGGACCGGGTGCTTTCCGCCAGATCTCATGAGTTTTTTTTGAAGGAAGCCGCAAAGCAGGAAGCGGCGGAGGTTTTGACCCATGCCCTGGGGAAGCTTTCGGCAGCAGAT
>DAIQOB010000365.1:0-3643 GCA_036788075.1 Syntrophobacteraceae bacterium | reverse complement strand
CTCCACCCCTTCGGGGAAGCACTTGTGGTCCGCCAGTGGACTGAAAACGAGATGAACGAGCTTCTGCAGCTCCAGCAGATGTTCGTCCATGTCCAGGAAGCTCATGTGGCAGCCGGAACATCCGGAGAGCCACACGGTGGCAAGCCGTATCTTTTGATCTTCCACTCCAGGCATCAGACCTCTCCTACCCGCATGGATCACCAACGCCAGACTCGCTTTTGGCGTCCCTCAAGGATGCGAAGCAAAAAATCCGGACGTTTCTCCACGATCCCCGTGATATTTTCCCTCGCCACCATGGCCCCTGTGGGACACACCTGCACACACTTGCCACAGCCTGTGCATGTGAAACTGCTTCCCCAGGGCTGATTGAAATCGACGATGATGCGGCTCCGCACTCCCCGTCCCATGACATCCAGCGTGTGGGCGCCCTCCACCTCGTCGCATGCCCTCAGGCACCTTCCGCAAAGGATGCATCGGTTGTGGTCCAGAACAAAACGCCCATGGCTCGCGTCCACGGGGAGATCCGGATGCAGGGCTTCGTATCTCACGTGATCGATGCCCAGCCGATCCGCCAGAGCCTGCAGCTCACACTTTCCGTTCATTGTGCAGACGGAGCAGACATGACTGCGCTCGGCCAAAAGCAGTTCCACCAGCATTTTTCGATAGCGCAGGAGGCGTTCACTGTCCGTCCGGATGTTCATGCCTTCCTGCACGGGGGTTACGCACGCAGCCAGGAGACGGGATGTCCCTTCCACTTCCACCATGCACAGCCGGCAGGACCCTCGTTCACTCAGGCCGTCCAGGTGGCATAGGGTCGGAAGGTCCACTCCATGCTCGCGGATGACTTCCAGAAGAGTCTGCCCCTCTCGGGCGCTGATGAGCTGATGGTTCAATGTCAGTGTTACTGCCGCCATGGCATTTCCTTTCTAGAAAAATACACCAACCTCGGATTCGAAAAACTTTCCCCTTGATCAAATGGGGATTACAGGGGGGCCATGGATCACTTCATGATGCTTCCCGATAAATGACAGACCCCAGCGGGGCAGCGCCCCTCATGGATGTGAGCGTCGTATTCCTCCCGAAAATGACGGAGGGTACTGAGCACAGGATTGGGAGCCGTCTGGCCGAGTCCACACAGGGAGGTCTCTTTCAGCAGAAGGCAAAGCTCCTCCAGCAGCTCCAAATCTTCAGGCGTGGCGCCGCCGTCGGTGATGCGCTGGAGGAGCCGCACCATCTGCACGGTACCGCCTCGACAAGGGGCACATTTGCCGCAGCTTTCGTCCATGCAGAATTCCATGAAGAATTTGGCCACGTCCGGCATGCAGCTCCTGTCGTCCATGACGATGAGCCCCCCCGAACCCATGATGGATCCCAGTTCCTGGAGGCTTTCATAATCCATGGGGGTATCGAGGTGGACTGCCGGAATACAGCCTCCGCTGGGCCCGCCCGTTTGAGCGGCCTTGAAAGAGCGTCCCCCCGGAATGCCTCCCCCGATATCGAACACGATCTCCCGAAGAGTGATCCCCAGGGGAACCTCGATGAGCCCTGTCCAGGAAACCTTTCCCGCAAGGGCAAAGACCTTGGTACCCCTGCTCTTTTCAGTGCCGTAGCCAGCGTACCATTCACCTCCGTGCTGGATGATGGGAGCGATGTTCCCGAAAGTCTCCACGTTGTTGATGAGAGTCGGCAGTCCCCAGAGGCCCCGCTGGGCGGGATAAGGAGGTCGTGGAACAGGCTGGCCGCGTCGCCCCATGATGGACGCCATGAGGGCCGTCTCCTCACCGCATACAAAGGCCCCGGCTCCCATGCGCACATCGACGCGAAAGTTGAAGCGGCTCTCCAGGATACGATTCCCCAGAAGCCCCTGCCGTTCGGACGCCTGAATGGCCCGTTGGATCCTCTGGGCTGCAAGCGGATATTCACCGCGCACGTACACATAGCCCTGAACGGCTCCCACGGCGTAGGCGGCGAGGGCCATTCCTTCCAGCACCCGGTGAGGGTCCGATTCCATGAGCGTCCGGTCCATGTAAGCCCCCGGATCTCCCTCGTCCCCGTTGGCCACGACGATCTTACGCTCACCCGGAGCCTTACGCATGAGGTTCCATTTGACCCCCGTAGGGTACCCGGCCCCGCCGCGCCCACGAAGACCACTGCGCACAACCTCCTGGCACACTTCCTCGGGTGTCATTTCGCGCAGGGCATGCGCAAGGGCGGTGTAACCGCCTTCCGCCACGCAGTTCTCCAGGCGGTCGGGGTCCACCCTGCCACTTCCCGACAGGACGATCTTGACCTGTTTGCCGAAAAAAGGGGAATCCGAGGCGATCCGCGATTCCTCGGGAAAAGACGAGCAACCCGGCCCGGCAAATGCCTCGACCAGGGCACCAACCTTTTCGGGCGTCATATGTTCGCAGATCGCCTCCTCGCCGCCTGCGGGAAGAACACGCACGAGAGGCCCCCGGCTGCATGGCCCCATGCACCCTGCCCCCACGACTTCCACTGTCGCATCGAGACCCTGTACCGCGATGGCCTGCTTCAGCGCCTCCTGCACGGCGCCGCCCCCCGCGGAAAGGCATGGCGTCCCGACACAGCAGAGAAACCGGCATTGAAAGGCTTTCTGGCGATCTCGCTCCGTTTCCGCCATTGCTTGAAGCTCCACCCGGTTCATGGCACCTCCTCACTCGCTGCGGATCGCGATGCCGCCTGTGAGGAAGGGCTTTCCGTTTCATACAGCAAGGCTTCCACGCGGGTCACGGCGCTCTCGGCGGACTGTCTGCCCAGGATCTCCCCATCCAGGACCACCACCGGCGCCAAGCCGCAGCTTCCCAGACAGCGGGTGGTGGTGAGGCTGAGTTCCCCATCCGTGGTGGTCTGTCCGGCTTTCATGCCAAAGCGTTTTTCCAGTGCGGCGAGGATCTCGGCGGATCGCCCCACATAGCAGGCGGTTCCCAGGCAGACGATGCACTGGTGGTGCCCCTGGGGCTGGAGGGAGAAGAAATGGTAGAAAGTCGCCACCCCGTAGACCCAACTGGGAGGGAGCTGAAGCCGGCGGGCCACATAAGCCAGAACGTCTCGGCGCAGATACCCGAAGCTTTCCTGGGCTGCCGTCAGGACCTCGATGAGTGCATCCTGTTGAAACTGATGGCGTTTCATGACACGGTCGATGACCTTGAAGCGGGCATCGGCTTTATCCCGGAAATCGGAAGTTTGGGGCGACTGTGAGGATGCTGAAACCAATGAAACCATCGATGCCTCCCGCACCTGCAGGTGATCGTCATGTTTTCGTTGTCATTCCCATTGCCCCCCATGGCCGGGGAGGTCATAATGAACGATGAAAAGCTTTGGTGACGCCAATTTCATCTAAGGAATTCAAGGCTTCATCTTTGCAGGAGCGGTACCCCTACAGCAACACTATCAGCCATGCGACAAACACGACGAAAATCCCGGCACCGCATAACATCCAGAGAGCATTCTTCCAGTATTCACCGACATAATTTTTGGTCGAATTCACCACCCACGTCCAGTTGAGCCAGACATGCAGCACCAGCAGGCCCAGCATGAAAAGCGAAAGGTAGAGATGGATATCTCCCCACTGGTGCCGGTGCAGTCCCAGGAAGTACTTCGAACCTTCGGGTCCCTGCCCCGT
>DAIQOB010000364.1:0-3662 GCA_036788075.1 Syntrophobacteraceae bacterium | reverse complement strand
CGGATGATTCGTGAGCTCCACGTCGAGCCTGGAAGGCGGACAGAGGGAGGCAGGCCTGGAGATTCGACGGGATCTTGAGCCGGAAAGGCATGACCCTATGGGTTGATCTGGGGGACCGGAGCGGTGAGCGGCAGACGCGCCGCCCACCTGCCACAGGGATATGGAAAACTATTTGTTCTTTTCCAGATAGTCGTAGATGTCTTTGACGGTGCGGATTTTTTCGGCATCTTCGTCGGGGATTTCCAGGTCAAAGGCTTCTTCCAGAGCCATGACCAGCTCCACCACGTCGAGGGAATCCGCTCCCAGGTCGTCCACCACACTGGCTTCCGGAGTGATGATCTCCTTGTCCACGCCCAATTGATTCGCGATGATGTCCGCCACTTTGTTCTGCATGTCGCTCATGTTCCATTTCCTCCCGGTTCAAACAATGTTCACTGCTTCCCATTTTTCGGTGTATTCACAAACCCATAAAAGAGCACTTCCACAACACTCGGTAATTCTTCCACGAGGGAATACGAGCAATCACGAGCCAGCCATTTCTGAATGACTCCGTGCATGAAGCCCATAACACCATAGAAGACCGTATGAAAGTCCACATCCTTCAGGACCCCCTGCTGGCTGGCGCCGTAAATCTTCCGCTTCAAAAGGGGAATGCGTCTCATGACCTTCTTGAAGTAAAGGTCGTGAACCTGGTCTCCCACATCCAGCCGCTCCTGCACAATGAGACGATAGAGCTGCTGATTGCGATCGAAAAATTCGAAATAGATCCTCAGATACTTTGTGATCATGGTGAGCACGTCATCATGCCCATCCAGAACCGCCATGGCACTTTCTTCCAGCTCCGCCAGGCGCAAACGCATCAGTTCATTGAAGAGTGTCTCCTTGTTTGCGAAATAGCGGTAGAGTGTGCCCTTCCCCACACCGGCGCGTTCGGCGATCTCATCCACCGTGGCCGGATGAAAGCCTTTCTCAGAAAAGACGTGAAGGGCCGCGTCCAGGATCTTGTCTTTCGTGGAAGCCTTGGGGGCAGCCTGCATAACCCCGTTAGATTCCAAAAGGACTCTTTCCAGCATCCCGGTATAGAAGCGATCGGGATGCACGTTTCTCGATTCCGCACTGCGCTGGAAGGCGGAAATGAAAGCCGGCAGGGAAAATTCGGGCGGCAGGGCACCCTGCCGGGATAGATCCCGTAAGGCAATGAGCCACCGCACGATTTCTTCCAGCACCTCCTCCTCTGCCCCCTCGGGGATAACACTGTCCACGAGGCGGTCGAGAGTCTCTCGTTTCCCTCCTTTTTGAGAAAGCTTTTTCAGCCAGGCACGCACAGCGTGCTGCTTATTTTCCTGGCCCATACCCCACTCCTTCAAATCCCCTTTGAGACGGACTGGTCAGTCATAAACCACAGAACGGGGGCGAAAGTCAAGGAGGAAAGGGAGATATGGAAAGGAACCCCAACAAATTAGGAAGCAGCAAAAGGGACGCAGCTGGGGAGAAGAGGGGAAACCGCGTACAATTAATGACTGGAATCGTAAATGGGAAACCGAGCGCCGTGAACGTAAGCAAGAGCACGCTCGACCAACTGTTCGGTTCCTTCGGTCAGGTCGTACCGGGACAAGGCATTCAGGCCGACGAAGGCGCAGTCCATGACATCCGTGGCGGGTGAGGGATCTCCTTCGGGGCAGACACAGAGGAAATCCAGCAGAACATAATGATATTCGATGCGACCGGCTTCATCCAAAAACACGCGGTCCAGGGCGGCAATCAAAGCGTCCACCCTTACCCGTAACCCCACCTCCTCCTGCACCTCCCGCTTCACCGCCTCTTCGAGGCTCTCCCCCACTTCCACCAGCCCCCCAGGCACCGTCCACTTCCCCCGGGACGGTGGTTTGCCCCTCTGCACCAGGAGCACGGAGTCATTGCGGAAAATCACTGCACCCACTCCCACCATAGGATGCTCGGGATAACGTCGATTCATGCAGAAGCTCCGAAGGAAGTGCCCGTTTGCGGTCGAGGCAGGTTGTCTCGGTGATGCCCGGCAGGCCCCATGTGGAATGGCACTGCCGGAAGCAATAATGCTCCATGCGCCAGGCCTCAGGCCTCGGCCGCTTCCAGCTTTGATTCGGATTCGTGGTCCGGCATTTCCCCCGACCATTTGCGCAGCGCCTTTCCCATCTGCCTCAGGGCTTGGCGGATGCGATGTTCATTTTCCACCAGGGCGAGGCGCAGGTACCCTTCCCCCTCTTCACCAAAGCCGATCCCGGGAGCCACAGCCACGTTGGCTTCTTCCATCAGCCGGATTCCAAATTCCATGGAGCCCCACTTTGCAAAGGGTTCAGGAATCCTGGCCCACACAAACATGCCGGCTTTGGGCTTCGTTATGGACCATCCCAGGCGCTCCAGCCCCTGGCACAAGACGTCGCGACGCTGCTGATAAATCTGAGCCTGTTGTTCCACCTCCCCCGCGCAGTCCCTCAAGGCAACGATCCCTGCGATCTGGATGGCCGAAAAGATGCCGTAATCGTAATAACCTTTGATCTTGGCGAGACCCTCTATGATTTCGCGATTTCCCACGCAGTAGCCCATGCGCCACCCCGCCATGTTGTAGGACTTGGAGAAAGAACCGAACTCCACGCCCACTTCCCTCGCACCAGGAACTTCTAGAAAGCTGGGAGCCTTGTAGCCGTCAAAGGTGATTTTGGAATAGGCAAAATCGTGGATGACCATGAATTTGTACCTGCGTGCCAGCTTCACAACCTCTTTGTACAATTCCAGGTTGGCCACAACGGAGGTGGGGTTGTGAGGATAGTTGAGAATGAGAACCTTTGGCGTGGGGTAGAGGGATTCACACATGGTGGAGATGCGTTCCAGAAAGAGCTCTTCAGGAGCAAGCGGGATGCGTATGACGTTGGCTCCAGCAATGATGGCGGCATAGATATGGACGGGAAATGCGGGCGTTGGGACCAGCACCGTGTCGCCAGGCCCCATCAGGGCCAGGCACAGATGCGAAATCCCCTCCTTGGAACCTATCGTGCAGATCACCTCCGATTCACTGTTCAATCCCACACAGTATTCCCGATCGTAGTAGAGCCCGATTTCCCTTTTGAGATTTTTCAAGCCCGCTGCCACAGGATAGCGATGGCTCTTGGGGTCTTGAACGACCTCGCACAGCTTCCGCGTCACGACCTCCGGGGTCGGATCGATGGGGTTCCCCATCCCGAGATCGATCACGTCGTGTCCCTCGGAACGCTTGGTCATCCGCATCTTGTTGATCATCCCGAAGAGGTAGGGAGGCAACTGGTTCATTCTCTGTGCAAAACGGACTATGGAATCTTCCGACATGACCTTCTCCTGTATTCAATGATCGTTATCAAGGCAAAAAAAACCCTGAGCTGTGGGCTCAGGGTAAAAAAAACGCCATGAGCCCGCTTCAGCAGCCCATGGCGTCCAATGGAAATATAACTCTAATGTTTCGTCACATCTCCGACCGTCGCCCAGGCTGTCTTGCGCGCGGCGGCCGCAGCTGCGTTCGTCCACAATTTGTTTCGCACCAGTGCATCCTTAATTTTGCAGCTTGCGGCAATATGCCATGCTGATATGAGATACGTTTAATCTCCCAGGTCCCAGCACAAGTCAATCCTCTCACGCAGGCTGAGAAGCCCCGG
>DAIQOB010000363.1:0-3679 GCA_036788075.1 Syntrophobacteraceae bacterium | reverse complement strand
CCCCGACGCCGGCGCCGTGATCTCGTGGCCGGCACGCATCAAGGACAAAGGGGGCGTCCGCAACCAGTTCCACCACGTCATCGACGTCGTGCCGACGATCCTCGATGCCGCGGGCATCTCCGCGCCGGAAGTGGTCGACGGATCAAGCAGGCGCCGATCGAGGGCGTGAGCATGGCCTACACTTTCGACCAAGCCAACGCCAACGCGCCGACCCGGCGCACGACGCAGTACTTCGAGCTCGGCGGCTACTGCGGCAGGAGGTAAGCGAAAGATGGAGCACGTCACCAATTTCTGCTGTACTTAACCTTTCAACAAGAAAACGTAGGGCTATCGCGTCTAATAACTCTGACCTTTTGTCAAGAGATGTGCCGACTAACTTGGTTTTCTATAACCCCCTGTGTCAGGATGGTTGTCGCCCAGATGGACACCCAAAGGTTGGGACTGTGGCCGGGGGGCTTCTTCTCGGTAGAGGCGGAGGGGAACTTTGGAGACTCGGTCAATGGTGATACCAGGGCACTCAGTCCGGTGAACAGCAACCAAGTCTAACCCATGCAGGGCTCCAACGAGCTCAATGTGCCGGAGGTCTCTTTCACCCGGTTTTTTCTCCCTATTTTGGCAAAGTGGCCAGCAAGCTCGATACCATGCCCCCTGGGGACAGGAACGATTTTGCTCATGGCAAAGGAGACGAGCAGTTCTTCAACCTTGCATATTCTTTTTTAGCACTGTGAACAGCATGATTTTCCAGATGTATAACCACTGGCAAAGGGTTGCGGACCTGTCTCTTCTGGGCAAATAGAAATACCGACGGAAGATTGAAATTTTGTCATTTCGGCGAGAGCCGGAATCCAGAATTCATGGGGCTTCCTGGACACCGGCTTCCGCCGGGGTGACGCTCATGATGTGAGCAACTGACCCTTGCGTACAGAATTAGTGAATGAGTCGACGGCGCATGGCGAAGAGAGCCAGGGGAAAACAGACCATGGCGAATACCGCAAGGTATGTGACACCCCAGAGCAGGTCCACTCTCAAAACACCCAGACAGAAATAGCGGGTCAACCGCACCAGGTGAGTCAGGGGAAAAATCAGGGCGAGTTCCCTTGCCCAGGCCGGAAGGTTGTCCAGGGGGAAGAATGTTCCGCTGAAGAGGAACATGGGAGTGATGAAAAGGAAGATGGGAAGGTTGAAGGTGTCGATTCCCGGCACAATCCCCGTGAAGAGCATTCCGACGGAACCGAAGGCCAATCCCCCCAGAAAGGCCAGGGGGAGGATCAACAGCCCCCAGGGATACGCGACGAGACCGAAGAGACTGAGCACCACCAGCATGATGGCTGCAGCGATGACGGATTTCGTGGCCCCCCAGACAATTTCACCCGTGATGACTTCTTCCAGGGAGAGGGGGGTGGCCAGCATGGCGTCGAAAGTTTTCTGGTAATACATACGGACAAATGAGGCGTAAGTGTTTTCAAAAAAGGCGTTGTACATGACGGTAACGGCGAGCAGGGAAGGGGCGATGAAGCGGATGTAGGAAAGCTCCACCCCCTCAAAGGTGATTTTTTCAATGAAGGTACTCAGCCCAAACCCGAAAGCCAGGAGGTAGAACAGGGGCTCAAAGAGGGGCGGCAGGAAATTGATCAGCCAGATTTTCCTGTAAACCACCAGGTTCCGGTTCCATACCCGCAGGAAGCGGCGGGATATGCCGAAAGACGCGACGGTCTTCATTCGCGAAGCTCCCTTCCCGTAAGCCTTAGAAAAACGTCCTCCAGAGTGGCCATGCGCTGGATGCATTTTTCCCTGCAAAAGCGGCTGCCGATTTTTTCAAAAACACGATCGTCCGCCTGACCATAAATAATGAGGCGGTGTCCGAGATCATCATGCATGAACTGCTGCGACTGGACGAAATCACGCAGCTCCTGGTCGGGTTCCGTGATCTCCACCACATCCCGGCCCGCATATTCCCGAATCAGAACAGACGGTTTTCCCTGCACGAGTATTTTTCCATGGTCCATGATGATGAGTCGATCACAGAGGCGGGACGCCTCGTCCATGTTGTGCGTCGTCAGAAGGATGGAGAGCCCCTCGGATCGGAGCTCCTCCAGCCGCTCCCAGACCTGGTGGCGCGACTGGGGATCCAGTGCGGTGGTGGGCTCGTCGAGAATGAGCAGTTCGGGATCGTTGAGGAGAGCCCTTGCGAGAATGAGGCGTCGTAGCATGCCTCCTGAAAGACTGGTCACCGTATCATTCCTGCGATGGTCCAGGGCCATGTACTGGAGGAGCTGCAGGGCCTTTTCCTTCGCCGCCCGCCGCGGCATGTCGAAATAGCTTGCAAATACCTGGAGATTCTGCAGGACCGTGAGATCCGGATCGGGGGTGTTTTCCTGCTGACAGACTCCAATGCTGAAACGGATGGCACGCCACTCTGTTTTCATGTCGAGGCCGAACAGATGGAGGCTTCCACCCGTCATGGGTGAAAAGCCGTAAACCATTCGAATCGTGGAAGTCTTGCCTGCGCCGTTGGGTCCAAGCAGCCCCAGGCACTCTCCCTGGAGGAGGTGAAACGAAACATCGTCCACCGCCACAAACTCTCCGAAGGTCTTCCGGAGGGTTTTCGCCTCGATGATGTATCTGGGGCTTCCCATGAAATCCAGATCCTCTCCCGTCGATTCCTGGACAGAAATTGAACTGTGCCGCCAGTTGGAAAAGACTCCATTGGCTGAAGGCGTCCCTTAAAACAAAAACACTATAGGGCGTCAGCCCGGGCCAACGCAAACTGATTTTCGTCCCACCCGGGCCAAGGCACCTCACACGCCCTTCCCCATGAACTCACGATCGGAGACGATGAATCGGCATCCAACACCTGGGGTAGGGTGCATTTCATGCAGCCTACGGGGTCAATTCATAGTTGCTGCGACAATGGTGCGTACAATGCATCTGTCGAATCATTACCAATGCCGAAATGCACAAAAAATATCTTTTTCTTACCTGAGGCCCAAAGGTCGACGGCAGACTTCAACAAAAAAGCCCGGAGGGCAAGCTTAAAAGCATGCTCCGGGCTGGGTATGGCGAAGGCTCCAGAATAAACTCTATTTCGCATCCTCTCTGCAGGGCACACAATAGCCTCTCTCGTCAATACATTCTTCACAAAACGACCGGTGGCACATGCGGCATTCTGCCACAGCCGTTTCCCGGTCGAAATCCTCCCCACACGCCGAACAGCTGAATTCTTCCTGTGCCATGACTCAATCCCTCACCGCCGGATGTCGAATTGTCGCAGGCATCCAGCATATCTAAAGAGCTCAATCTTTATGAAAGGCCAAATCCCATCGAAGCAAGCTCTCGAATGGTGCTTTTGGCTTCATCGACGGTTTCTCCAAGTTTCCACGGCCCCATGAAGCACTCCAGCTGCATCTTCCAGCCTTCGTCATCATGGAAAATATCGGCCTGCTCGCATGAAGCGCCGCAGCCCTCTTCGCCAATGACATTCATCAAGGTTTCGCGGATTTGCTGCATATCATCCATGATTCTCCTCCCTCTCGTACTTTCAGGTAGGAAAAATTTTATTCGTTGTATAAACACTTATCTAAATTTTAATGGCGAAGTATTCTATGTCAATGAAGGTACAGATTCATTTCTCTTGAGGGATCAATTCCAGTTTTGCCGTGATGGGCTCCTTTTCGTCCAA
>DAIQOB010000362.1:0-3704 GCA_036788075.1 Syntrophobacteraceae bacterium | reverse complement strand
GCCGGCTCAGGACTGAACGAGCACCCCCAGCTTTTCGACAAATGTCCTCATTTCCTCTTCCGTGCCGATGGTAACTCGAAGGTAATCCCGCACCCTGGGCTTATCGAAATAGCGCACCAGGATGCCTTCATTTCTGAGCTTCTGAAAAAGCTCCCTGGCTGGTTGGCTTGCATGACGAATGAGGATGAAATTGGCCTGGGAAGGAACAACAGAAAACCCGATTTTGCTCAACTCCTTTGTCGTCCATTCACGAGTGGCAATGACCTTCCGGCGGGTCACTTGGAAATATTCTTCGTCCTTGATGGCTTCCAGGGCTCCAGCGAGGGCCAGTCGGTCCAGCGTGTAGGAATTGAAGGAGTTCTTGGTCCGCTCGAGGCCCTCGATGAGGTCTTCATTCCCGACGGCGAACCCCACCCGCAAGCCGGCCAGGGAGCGGGATTTGGATAGAGTCTGGATGACCAGGAGATTGGGATGGATCCTGGTGAGCGGAATGGCCGTATGACCGCCGAAATCGATGTAGGCTTCATCCACCACCACGGCGGAGCCGGTGTTTTTTCCCAGGAACCACTCGATTTCGGAAAGAGGAAGGCAATGGGCCGTCAGGGCATTGGGGTTGGCGAAGATGATCCCCCCGTTGGGCTCCACGTATTCCGACAGATCGATGCGGAAATCCTCCCCGACGGGAATGCGCCGCGCCTGGATGCTGAACAGGTTGCAATAGGCGTCGTAGAAGCTGTAGGTCACATCGGGAAAGAGTATGGGCTCATCCTGCTTGAAAAATGTGAAAAACGCCAGGGCCAGGATCTCATCGGAGCCATTTCCCACGAATATATTGCCGGGTTCGACCCCGTGGTATTGCGCAAGGGTATCCCGTAATTCCTGGCAGCTGGGATCCGGATACAGTTTCAGAAGATCATTGGCCGCATGCCTGATGGCGGCGATGACCGAAGGGGAAGGAGGGTAAGGATTCTCATTGGTGTTCAGTTTGATGTAACGCCTGTCCCGGGGCTGTTCTCCGGGCACATAAGGGTCCAACTCCTTGACGATCTTGCTCCAGTATCGGCTCATTGTGCTCTGCTCTTGTCCTTTCAGAAAATTTTTTCGAGCTCCACGCTCGCCTCGCATACTGCATAATAAGTCCAAAGACTTCAAGACCAATCCTCCTGATCTTTTTGACACTTATGTCATAAAATTGGCAAAAAGGGCAGCATGAGATTTTATGCCTCGTAACGCTTCGTCCTGAAAAAGGACTTCCTCCGACAGAAGGGAACAAACCAGCATCCTCCACTGCGCATGCTGACCGTTCCCGCAGGCTTTCCCTCCATTGCGTCATGGGTTGTTCCATCTCGCTTGGGCATTCTTGTTGCACATTCCTCCCTGGTCTCGATGCAACGGGGATAAACCTCTTCCATGGGGAGCACACGCCCGCAATGCTGTTGACTTAACGTCACCCCGGTGAAACCGGGGTCCAGAAAGCCTTTATTTTCCTGGATTCCGGCTTTCGCCGGAATGACGAAAGTTGGTTAAGTCAACGACATCGGCACACACCTGCGGGCTTCTCCACTAGAAGCGCATCATTGAAAAACACTCAAGTGCAAGGGCCAACTCAACCGATAAACCTTTGAGAAATGGGATCAGGAGCAATCACTGCAGGAGCAAGGAGTAGTGCATGGACCCAAATGAAATGGAAGGTTTGGAGTTTGAGCTGGAAACTGACATCCCTTCCGCAGATCACTCGATGCAAGCTGAGGCCAAGCCCTTTATTCGAAAATCCTTCCGAGTACCCATCGATGAAAACTGTCCCTTGTACGCTCAGGTCGCAGATCGGGAATACAGGGTCATCAATCTGTCCGAGGGAGGCGTGGGATTTCTGATCGACCACCATGAGCGTTTTGTACGCGATGACCGCATTGAAGTGCTTACACTCAAAATGGGGCAGCAGGTCCTCACGTTCAGGGGCAGAGTCGCACACATCTCACCCCATGAAACCGGGGACTGTCTTTGTGGCGTAGAATTTGTCGAAATGGATGCTCAGACGGCCCGTGAACTGGGGGAAATCCTTGCAGAGAATCAGCGTTACTGGTTTGACGCCCGCTGATATCCCGCATAGCGATCATTGGAGGGGTCCTCGACCATGGTAAGAGAACAAAATGAGCGGGATATACTGGCAGGCCTTCTGCAAGGAGGGCCGGAAGAAGAAAGCCTACCGGCAGTGCAGGAGCTGTCTCAACTGATCGAACGTTATACGGAATCCGTTCTCGTCAAGCCCCACAAGCCCGCCTTGCACAAGCCCCTCAGGAACAAGCACGCCGGACAGCGGCTCATGAAGAAGGCCACCCACTACCTTTCCATCGATACGACCGAAGCGCTTGAGGAGGCAAAAGAAGAAATCCGCACCCTCGTCTCTCCCGGCCTCAAACGCATGATCTCCAAATCGCGCATCGTGGACATGGCGCTGCAATATGTCCTGAATGAACTGGCTGAAAAGGGAGCCGGGAGCCCCCTGGTGGAGCACATTCTCCAGGGAAAAAACAAAAAATCCCATGCTGATGGCTGAATAACGCCGTTTCAGGTCTGTAAATGATTCGGCATTCCTTCAGGGATTTTACTCTGTCGGCATGACAGGAGGCCCGTAATGATCATCACGTGTCCCCGTTGCAAGAAGCAGTGCAACATCGATGAAAAACGCATCCCCCCCAACGTGCGGAAGGCCAGGTGCAAGAGCTGCGGCTATCTTTTCGCCCTGAACCTGTCGGCTGGGGGCGAAGAGTCGCTCTCCCGAAAGAGTACTCGCATTATCGGAGTGGCACTGAGCAAGGGAGGAGTGGGCAAGACCACGACGGCCGTCAATCTATCGGCCGGACTCGCCCTGGCGGGCAACAAAGTTCTGCTCATCGACACGGACACCCAGGGTCAGGCCAGCTACAGCCTGGGGGTCAAACCCAAGGCCGGGCTCGTGGAGTTGATCACCGAAGAGCTCAAACCCGAGGAAACCGTCTGCAAGGTCCGGGAGCGCCTCTGGCTACTCGCAGGAGGCAAGTCGCTGGCAGGAGTCAAGAGGCTCATCGACCGCAAGGACTTCGGCGGTGAGCTTACTTTCAAGGAATCCCTGGGAGTCTTTGACGGGGAATACGATTTCATCGTCCTGGACACTTCCCCGGGATGGGACGCCTTGACGGTGGGAGTGCTCTTTTATGTCAAGGAGGTCCTCACTCCCATTTCCCTGGAGGTCATGGCCCTCCAGGGCCTGGTGGAATTCATGAAAAGCCTGGCGAGCATACGGAAGTACCGTGAAGAGCTTGAACTAAAATATATTGTGCCGACTTTCCTGGATGGACGGGTGAAACAGTCCCAAAAGATGCTGGAGGAGTTGAGCAAGCTGTATGGTCAACAAATCTGTTCCCCCGTCCGGTACAACGTGCGGATCGCCGAAGCTCCCGCGTATGGAAAAACCATTTACGAATATGCCCCCGGTTCTCCCGGCGCTCACGACTACCGGGAACTGGTGAGGCGGGTTACGAACAACCCCAATCTCTTCCGGTAATCTGGGCAAAAAACCGACTGAAGCGCCTCCGAATTTCCGGACCCTCCTTTCGGCCTCAATGCTGTTGAATTAAAGTCACCCCGGTGAAAACCGGGGTCCATAACACCGCTATTTTCCTGGATTCCGGCTTTCGCCGGAATGACGAAGGTTGGATAATTCA
>DAIQOB010000361.1:0-3704 GCA_036788075.1 Syntrophobacteraceae bacterium | reverse complement strand
GGAAGCATACCCCTCCTTGGGACTCCAACTTTTTTTGAGCTCCGGAACGAAAGAAGCCAGGTCATCCCCCAAGTTGGCCATACCCTCTCCCCTCGAGAGCCGTTCCTTTCCATCATAGCCCATGTAACGGATAAGAGCCGGATCTTCTTCCTGAATACTCCAAAGGGTGACAGTGTCTTCACGATAAAACGCCAGGAACATACTGTGAAAATACTCTATGGGCTGACTCATCGTCGTCTCGTGGAGATAGTCATGCAGCAACGACAGCATTTCTGCAACCCGGTCCGGGTCCGGTTGATCCACGTGCAACTTCACTGCAAAGTTCAGTGCAGCCGCAAGCTTGGCCACTTTACTGAATCCGGAGACGACTGGTACGGTGATTCGGACAGGATGACTATCCAAAAGCCGTGACCAATGGTAGAGCATCGGAAAGTCACGCTCCGGCTCCTGTACGACCAGATCCAGGGGGACCCCGGCTCCCCAGCGCATGAGAGGATGCAGGTCATCATCGGAGCACACGATCTGAAGGCACTCAATCCCCTGTAGGTCTTCACCGGTAAGACGCTCCGGGATCTCCCCCGGATTGTGTGCACGGACGATGAGGCGCCGCCCACGGTATGCAGCGACCATTGAAAGCGGAATATTGTAGACAAGGGAATCCATCAAGATTGTTCGCCTTCAGTATACACCGGAACACCAGTAGCTTGTACCGGAGAGCTCCGCCATCACCTGAAGCCATGTGAGCTTAAGTACCTGAGCATATATTTCTTAACATTTTGTCTTGCTGTCCGTTCGCCCTGAGCCTGTCGAAGGGCATGTCTGGTTGTGCCCTTCGACAGGCTCAGGGCGAACGGTTTGTTTTGTTGGAAAACTTTTGATAAGGCACTTAAGTACTTGTTTATACTAATAGCTAAGTACTGATGGTATAAGGCTCACCTAAAATCGATTGACCCAGGAACCGCCCCGATTGATCCAGCCGGCACCTCGGTTGGCCCAGGCTCCACCTCCTCCGATTCGGTTGGCCCAGGCTCCACCGCCACCTCCATTGACCCACCCCGCACCACCGCCGCGGTTCACCCAGCCTGCACCACCGCCGCCGCGGTTCACCCACCCGGCCGCCGCCTCCCGATCCTGACTCAGCAACGCACCGCCCGCAACGACTCCCCCGATGATGGCCATTGACCACTTTCCAAGACCGATGAGGAAGCGCCTCCGGTCTACCAGTTCAGCCTCCTCATTGATACTTTCCTCACCTTCACGTGGTTTTAGATCCTGGTCCATTTTCAACCTCCATTTTCGTTCTCGAGTGAATCAGGTTGGGCGCCAAGGCTCCATTTTCCTGCTCCCGTAATCCCCATTCCCATATTGCTGAAGTCGAAGCCATGACAGGTTATCCAGACTGTTCGGGGTGAGACTCCTCAACGCCGAGGCGCGAAAAGTGCAAGCTAACGATCCTCCACTTGCCCCGAACTTTCATCAACGTTCCGGACATATTGAATTCGCGCTCCTTCTTTTGGTTTTTCAGGGTGCTCTCGATATGGGTCGTCACGGCAAACCAGGCCATATCTCCACTGGAGCCGATCGCAATCCAGTCATACTTGAAATCCAGAGTATTTGCGTCAAACTTTGTAAAAAACTGGTTGTAGGCGCTTCCGATGGCTTCTTCCCCGAGGTAGGTCTCACCCGGCCCCGTTCCCATCAGAACGATTTCCGGAACAGGTGCATAGGTTTCCATGATTCCTTTGAGGTCTTGAGCATTGAAGGCCTTATTGTGAAGCTCCACCAAACTCTTCACATCGGCGTCCACGCCAGTGTTTTTCTGCTTGGCAAGGCAGGGCGAAGCCAATGTGATGCAAAGGAAAAGGGACAACATCAGATTCCTTTTCAGGGCCATAGTTTTTCCTTTCTTCATGTGTGTATGGTCATGAAAGCGGGGGCCTCGTCAATCAGGAGAAGTAGCGGGCCCCTCCCGTTTGCTGCAAGCAAGGGCTATGGCGCCGAGCAGCGCTTTCTCGTCAAACGGTTTCTGCAGCAGGGCAAACGCCCCGGCGTCCATGGAAAGGTTCATCCAGTGTGCGTCTTCGTGGGACGTCATGAAGATGACGGGGCATCTCACTCCCGTAGATGCAAGCCTGGCATAGAGGTCAAAACCCGACAGGACCGGAAGTCGCACATCCAGGAGGAGACAAACCCTTTCCCAGACTACATGGGATTCTAATACCTCCTCGGCGGATCCATAAGCGATGACAGGATAACCATTGGACATGAGCAACCTTTTCATGGCCTTTCGCACCGACTCATCATCATCCACAACAAGCACAGTCAAAGGTTTCTCATCCACAGTGCTCTCACCTGTTATAAGGAACGCATTTTGGGTGTTGGCTCCCTGAACGGCCCCTCCCCACGGGCAGTGTCCGGGGAAGGAAACGGCATTTGGAGAAGGAAGATAACGACCTATGGCCGTTCGCATTTGACTTTAGCGAAACCGAAAAGGGAGAGATATTGGACTTTGGTCCAATATGGCAGGTTAATCGTCCGAGGAGCCGATCCCCAATTTTTCGGCAAGACGGACCAGATCGGCGAGGGATTCCGCACCCAGTTTTTCCATAATGCGGGCGCGGTGTACTTTGATGGTCTTTTCGCTCGTTCCAAGGACGTAAGCGATCTGCTTGTTCAGCATGCCGGTAATGACAAGTCTGAAGACTTCATCTTCACGGGGGGTCAATGCTTTGATACGCAACTGGAGCCGTCCCAGTTCCTTCTGCTTCTGTCTTTCCTTGGAGTCCGTGCGGATCGCGCAGGCGACGATATCCAGCAGATCCCCATCCATAAAGGGCTTCTGAAGGAAATCCACCGCGCCGGCCTTCATGGCTCGAACGCTCAAGGGAACGGTTCCGTGACCGGAGATGAAGATAATGGGAAATGTGATCTTCCTTTTGACCAGAAGATCCTGGAGCTCGAGCCCATCCAGGCCGGGCATTTTCACGTCGAGGATGAGGCAGCTCGGCGCATCCAGATGTTGGAAGTCCAGGAACTCGATGGATGAAGTGAACGTATGGACGCTATATTCGGCCGAGCGAAGGAGCCTCTCCAGGGATTTCAGCACGGATGCATCGTCGTCGACGACATATACGACCGGCTTTTCTTCTGTCATGGCCGCCTCATATGTCCATGGGCAATGTGAAGTAAAAGGTGGCGCCGCCTTCAGGGTTGTTCCGGGCCCCGACCGTCCCGCCGTGGGACTTGATGATGGACCGACTGATGGAAAGACCCATGCCCAGCCCGTCCACCTTCTTGGTACAGAAGGGTTCGAACAGACGATCCATGAAATCCTTGTCGATGCCGGTACCCGAGTCTCTGACAGAGACCATGACCGAATGACTGTCCTGAACCACTGTTGTGATGACCAATTGTCTTGATTCCTGCGGGGTATCCTTCATGGCGGCTGCAGCGTTCAACACCAGGTTCAAGAGTACCTGCTGCAGTTGGATGCGATCACCCAGGACGGCGGGCTGCCGGGAATCCAGTTCGGTCACGAGGGAGATCTCCTCCAGGGGCGACGCTGTCCGGACCAGCGCCAACGTTTCCTGGACAGCATCATTCAAGTTCACCGTTTCACGCCGGGGCGACTCCTTCCTCACAAGGTTCCGTATCCCCTGGATCACCTCACTTGCCCTTTTATCATCCAGGATGATATCCGACAG
>DAIQOB010000360.1:0-3721 GCA_036788075.1 Syntrophobacteraceae bacterium | reverse complement strand
CGGAAGATCTCTGGGAAGCCGCGGTACGCCTTTGCCGGAGCCATCCGGTCAGTCGAATCTCCCGTACATTGGGGTTGGACTATCATGAGCTCAAAGGCCGTGTTTATCGGCCATCCACTCCTGTGTCTCAATTCATTGAGCTTTCCGCTTCACATCCAGCCGGCGGGCTCCGCGTGGATTGTATGGACGGCAACGGTCGATGCATGCACATCCACTGCAACGGCCCCCTTGAATCCTTCCTCCCCATCCTTTTGAGAAGCTTCTGGGAGGGGAAATGATCCAGATAACTCCTCACATGCGTATTTTGGTCGCTACCAGGCCCGTCGATTTTCGCAAGGGCATCGATGGCCTGTGCGCACTGTGCCGCAGGGAGCTTGGCGGTGATCCTTTTGGTGGAACGATCTTTGTTTTCTGCAACCGCAGGCGTACCTGTCTGCGAGCCCTTGTCTATGACGGGCAGGGCTTCTGGCTTTGCCACAAGAGGCTTTCAGCGGGTAAATTCCGCTGGTCCTTTGACCAGGGCGGTTCCACCGCCAAGACCCTTTCCGCCCTCGAACTGCAAACTCTCCTGTGGAACGCCGACTTGAGCAAGATTCAAGCTCCGCCGCCTTGGCGTCCCATACCGCTGCCGTGAAGTGCTTTTTTTTGAGCCCATCTTCATTTTTTGCGGGACTTTTGGCTCATCTTGCGTTAAAACACTCATGCCTTCCCCGCTGGCAAAACGTTTGCGGGGGAAAAAGTGTCGAAGACTTGGATGGGCCTTGGAGATGGGCAAGAAAAACTCCCCCAAAATCAAGCAAATCAATTTGACCCCGGAGAAAACCGAGGAATTCCTCCAGAGGGTCAAGGAACGTACCCTGTCCGAGGAAGACTACGGGCTCATCGAGGCCATGACGGAAACCCTTCAATGCCTGTCTCAGGCCCTGGAGGAAAAGAAAAGCTCCATCAAAAAGCTGCTGCGCTATCTGTTCGGAGCATCCACGGAGACGGCCGAGAATGTCCTTCATAAAGAAGCTCCAAAGCAAGAGAAGGAAAAAAAGCCCCGTCCCAAGGGACACGGAAGAAACGGTGCGGCAAGCTACACCGGCGCCGAACGTGTAAAAGTCGAATACTCCGAGCTCAAGCCCGGCGATCGGTGCCCCGAATGTGAGCAGGGCAAAGTCTACAAAATGGCCATGCCCGCTGTCATCGTCAATATCAAGGGGATGGCCCCTCTGAATGCCACGGTCTATGAGATGGAGCGTCTTCGGTGCAACCTGTGCGGGGCCATCTTCAAAGCCAAAGCTCCCGAGGACGTCGCGCCGGGAAAGTATGACGACTCCGTCACGGTGATGGTAGCCCTGCTCAAATACGGCTGCGGCATGCCCTTCCATCGCCTGGCCAAGCTCCAGAACAACATGGGAATGCCGGTTCCCGCCTCTACCCAGTGGGATCTTCTCGATGCCTCAGTCGGGATTGTCTCTCCGATCTTCGAGACACTGTGCCGCCTTGCCGCACAAGGCGATGTCCTCCACAACGACGACACCACCATGAAAATCCTCGACGAGCTCCGCAAGCAAGACCCCGAAAGCACCCGCAAGGGCATCTTCACTTCGGGGATCGTCTCCATCTATAAGGATCACAAAATCGCCTTGTTCATGACCGGTCACGACCACGCCGGGGAAAACCTGGAAAAAATCCTGGAGAAGCGCAACACGGGGCTGCCGCCACCCCTGCAAATGTGTGACGGAGCAAAACTCAACATTCCCAAAAAACTCGCAACCATCCTCTGCAATTGCCTCACCCATGGAAGGAGGCAGTTTGTGAACGTCGTGGATGCATTCCCCGAGGAGTGCCACAAGATCATCGAGCTGATCGGCAAAGTCTACTATCACGACGATCTGGCAAAGGACCAGGGTCTGGGACCGGAGGAGCGCCTGTTGCTCCATCAAGAAAAGAGTGGACCTGTCATGGCGGAGCTGGAGACCCGGTGCCGTCAGCAGCTTCATGAGAAAATTGTTGAGCCCAATTCAGGCCTGGGCAAGGCCATCAGCTATATACTCGATCGTTGGAAGGAGCTTACCCGATTCCTGCACATCCCGGGCGCTCCCCTCGATAACGGTATCTGCGAAAGGGCGCTCAAGATGACGGTCCTTAACCGAAAGAACTCCTACTTCTACAAGACACTTCGGGGTGCATACGTCGGGGATGTCTTCATGAGCATCATCCACACCTGTCAGCTGGCGGGAGTCAATCCGTTCGACTACCTGACAGCCCTCGTGAAAAATGCCGCCCAAGTGGCGAAAAATCCCGAGCGCTGGCTCCCCTGGAACTACACTGCCAATCCCTCGTACAAAAAATAAGCCCTTCGTCTGTCAGGAGGCCTCCATGACGGGGCCTCTCTCTGAAAATCTCTTCAGGTCTGGCTCCGGTCCGGCAATGCCTGCTCCTGGTGCCCCAAGCACAAGCACAACCTGATGTCCTCGAGTGGCGCACGGTCTCTCATAGCGCGCCGCAAATTTCCGAAAAAAAATCGACTCACCCTAAATTTTTTTCGCCCTGTGCACGCTTGCCGAAAGCACACCATGTAAGCACCCAAAGCCATACCAGATTCCGCCCACAGGGCTGTCTCATAGAGGGGAAAGCCCTGAATTGGCAGGCTCATTCCGTGGTGAGCCTCAAGCTCGGTGGCCCCAATGATATCGTCCTCCTCGTAATCTGAAGAAAACCCCTGAAAGAGGCGGTTGCCATGGAACTGTCTGCTCTTATCCCTTGGATAGTAAGCCTCAGCACCTGTGATAAGGACGCTATCCAGCTCCCCTCGGGCGATCATCCCCGCAGCCTTATTGATTAAGGATTGAGGGGAATTGCCACCTATTTTCGATGTCATCGAGAAGCGTGGCGTAATACCCATCCTCTCAGCCAAACATTGGTCAGCAGAGGCATAATTGGCACTCATGACTTTGACCACCATCACACCATCAAGGCTTCCCGACACATCGGAAGCTCCGCACATTTCAAAGGCTTGCCGGGATGCGCCTGCCATGAGTCCAATGGGATCGTGGACTCTGTCCAATGGTTCTTCTTTTCCTTGAGTCACTTGCCCCCATCCGGCCAGGACAACACGTCTGCTGCTCATAAGCCTGCTCCGCTACTGCTTCAGATCTAGTGGATTTTTTAAATGAAAGGGCTTGAGGTTCATTTCGACCCTTTGGATATTCTCTGCTACCGCCTTCACAATTCCCCTCATGGAAACCTCTGTTGATCCTCCGATGTGAGGGGTTGCAAGCACATTGTATGAAAAGATGGGATCATCGGGATCAGGAGGCTCCTCCCAGAACACGTCCAACCCTGCCCCTGAAATTCTCCCGGTAGCAAGAGCCTCATGCAATGCGGCACGATCGATCAACCCGCCTCTGGCCAGATTTATCAAAAATGAGCCTCGTTTCATGTGTGAGAAGGTCTCTTGGTTCATGAGGTGTTTTGTTTCCGTGCTAACGGGGAGACCAAGGATGACATAATCCGATCGACTGAGCAGCTCGGGCAGATCCTGCGGCCCTCCTACCCATTCCAGGTGACACTCTCTCATAGCTATTTCCGGGTTGCTTCGCTTTACAGCAATCAATCGGACATCAAAGGGCTTGAGCCTGCGGATGAGAGCCCTCCCTATGCCACCTAGCCCCACGATGCCTACGGTCTTCCCGCTCAATGCCTGCCCTTGCGGCTCCCCTATCTTTTGGTT
>DAIQOB010000359.1:0-3726 GCA_036788075.1 Syntrophobacteraceae bacterium | reverse complement strand
AAACACCACAAAGCCTATGTAGACAACGCCAACAAGCTCATCGAAGGTACCGATCTCGCCCAGTTGGACCTCGAAGCCATCATCAAGAAGGTCGCGGGGGATGCGTCCAAGGCCGGCGTTTTCAACAATGCAGCCCAGGTGTGGAACCACTCGTTCTATTGGAACTGCATGAAACCGGGCGGCGGCGGAGCACCGACGGGCAACATCGCGCAGAAGATCAACGCCGACTTTGGCAGCTATGAAAAATTTGTGGAAGAATTCAAGAATGCCGGTGTCACCCAGTTTGGAAGCGGCTGGGCGTGGCTGGTGCTGGCGGACGGTAAGCTCAAAATCGTCAAGACCCCCAATGCCGAAAACCCCATCGTGCAGGGGATGAAGCCGCTCCTGGTGGTGGATGTGTGGGAGCACGCCTACTACCTGGATTATCAGAACAGAAGACCTGATTACCTCACTACTTTCGTGGATAAACTGATTTCCTGGGATTTCGTGAATTCGTGCTTGAAGTAGGCGGCCCGCCTGCATGAAGGACGGGAGGCTTCTGCTGAAGCAAACCGGCGGAATCCTCCCGCAACTGACAGCCCTGTCGAAGGACCGTTATGGAACGGTGACGGATGAGGGTCCCGCACGGCGGCAATATACTCCGAACGGGTAAAATCTTGACTTTTGTAGGAGCGGCTTCCAGCCGCGATTCTCAAGGATCCAGCTACTTCCATCGCGGCTGGAAGCCGCTCCTACAGGATCATCGATAAGTCACGATCTCATCCGTTTGGAGTAGAGTAGGGTGTGTTTTACGCACCACTGTCGATATGAGCATTTATTTTATATGAAAATACCGTCGCCACGGCTTTTCATCGTTCGTTGTGACCGCCCGGTCATGGAGGTTATTACGGATGGTGCATAAAATGCCTCCTACCCCTGCACAACGGCAGTCGGCGCCCATCAACTGGGATAGACATTTCCCGTCTCGAGGATGCACCACCCATTGCGTGTTTTTCCCAACAGCAGGTTGACCTGCCACCCCTCCCGGCAATGGTCCGTGATGTCTTTGGGGACCCTTACTTCTACAATACCCGACGAACTGGAGCCTGAGAGGAGCAGAACGCCCGGGCGGATCTTGTCGATATTGAAGTAGTCATCCAGTTCGGAAGTCCAATACCTGGGGGCATGCTTCTGGGCGAACTCATAGAGCAGCCGCGCCAGTCTTTCGGCCGCAGGCAGCTCTCTTGCCGCTTCAGTAGCGATGCGGAATCCCCTGGCAGCATATTCTTTATCGATATATCCGCCTTCCTCCAGCCACTTGATGAGCTTCTTGGTGACGGTCCCCGTCGCCTGCAGCAGGGTTTCCGAAGCCATCACCTTGCGTATCATGAAATAATTGAGGAAATTGGAAAGAGAGGGCAGGATCTTGTCCGGCCCGAATATGACGCAGAATTCCCGATTTTTCTGAAAATACAGCTTTTCGTAAAGCGCAATATCCGAAGAATTGTCCAATTCGTGGTAGCCGTACCCGTTCAGGCAATGTCTCAGCAGATCGATCACTTCCTCGTAGCGATGAAACGAGCGCGTTTTCAACCGTATTTGCTGGTCCATTAAAAATTCCGTAAAAATGCTCTCGATGTTCGGTTCCGCAACCGTAGGAAAATGAAGGAGCTTTTTAATATTTTTCATCTCTCTCACCCACAGGGTTCACATTCCAGAAACTTATTCACCCTTCTATATCCGGGTTCCGCAATGGGGACAATACCTAAATGATGGGTCCAGGGCCGATCCGCACTGGGGGCAATCTCTCCTGGCGGGCGTCGGCGGAACCGATTCCCAGGAGGCATCGGGCGCGGATACGGCGCCACATCGATCACAGATGACGACGGGCTCCCCGCGTTTGACGGGAAAAAGAGGAATGAAGAAAAGGCTCAGATAATGATCCACGCGCCTCAACCGCGCCTGGGCCAACCCACAGGCGGGACAAAGACGTGCAGTCTCTTCCAGATCCACGGTTTTCGGCTGAATTCCCCCGATAAAGAAAAACATCGCCCATCCACTCCACTGCCAGGGAGCCGGGCGCGCTGCTGCCACCACGCACGAGGCCCTGTGAAGAATGAAGTCATCGGTCGGAATGCGTTCTTATCCTGGAAGCACCGGGCAGGACCACCTGCTCCACCTTCCTCAGGCCCCCGATACGGAAGCGCTCCCAGAGCTTGACTCAGCTTTATACCATACCTCATGGCGAATAGCTAAGTACCTGAGCATATATTTCTTAACATTATGTCTTGCTGTCCGTTCGCCCTGAGCCTGTCGAAGGGCATGTCTGGGTGTGCCCTTCGACAGGCTCAGGGCGAACGGTTTGTTTTGTTAGAAAACTTTTCCTAAGGTACTTAAGCACGACTCTCAACTCAGGACTTCCCTGCGGTTCTGAAGGTGGGCCATTTCTTTTTCGCGATAGGCATCGAGGCTTCCACCCAGGGACTTCGAGATGACCTCCGCCACCAGCCTTGCCGAGTGGATCCGCGGAATGAAGACAAAATCCGCTCCCTGGCGATAAAGATTCAGAGCCTCCTCCAGGGCATCGGCGGCAACGATAACCCGAGCCTCAGGGCAAAGACGCAGGGAAAGGCGCAGCAGTCTCTCATTGGTCGTTCCCCGGAGAATGGAATCGGGGATGGTGCTGACAAACGTCCTGGAATGATCCACGTGTGCATGCATGAGGGTATCCACGCTGGCAATATCCCCGTAGATGCATTTCACGTCGCGCCTGTTGAGCTCACAATGCACCTCGGGATTGAAGTCGATCACCAGCACCTTCCTGGAGAGGGGAGCCCCGTTTTCTTCCTTCATGGACTCCATCTCGTAAAAAATCGAGCTCGCCTCCTTGTAAAATCCCAGGAAAACGATCTCTTTGGACTCTTCCGCCGAGTCGCTGCCGCTGGGGGCATCCCTGCCGATATCTTTCACGCCGAGTCGCTTCAGAAGAGGGGCAATCTGGAGCTGAATTTCGTGGTTGTATTGAATCATGTACGTTGAGGCGACGGAGGTGATGGCAAAGACAAAGGTCAATATTCCCACCACCTGGGGGTCGATGTGATGGAAAGCAAGCCCCAGGGATGCAATGACGAGGGAAAATTCGCTCATCTGGGACAAATTGACGGCAGTGATGAGACTCGTCCGCAGACCTTCCTTCAAGGAGTAGAGCACGGGAAAAACGGAGAGGAATCGCGTGGCGACGAGAAAGAGCGAAGCGAGGGCGGCGTGAGCCAGAAGTGAGCCCGTTGGCACAGGAATCTGCAACCCCAATCCAACGAAGAAAAGGGTCACGAAGAAATCCCTGATATTGGTCACCTTGGAGATCACGTCGATATTATAAGGAAATGTGGAAAGACTCACGCCGGCCACCAGGGCCCCCATTTCCTTGGAGAGCCCGGACTCCCCCGCGATACCGCTGATGAGAAAGCACCAGGCGATGGCCGTGACCAGGAGGAGCTCGGGAATCTTGGCGATGAAGGAAAAGAGGTGCGACAGCAAATATCTGCTGACGGCCAGGCTCAGGAGAACGAGTCCCGCACCCTTCACGAAAGAGAGCAAAATGATGGATACGCTCGGGCTCAGGAGGTTCGGTTGCAGGGACAAAAAGAGGATCGCCCAGATGTCCTGGAAGACAAGGATCCCCAGAGTGATTTGCCCCGGGAGTGTCGAGAGCTCGAACTTGTCATACAGGATCTTCACGACGATCAT
>DAIQOB010000358.1:0-3734 GCA_036788075.1 Syntrophobacteraceae bacterium | reverse complement strand
CGCCCGTGACCTGCTGGGCCATAACCGGCATTGCCGCTACCAGGCAAATGGCAACCCACGCGAATACTGCTGTTGAAAATGATTTTCTTTTCATAAGATTCCCTCCTGAATTGGGTTGCGATGAAGCATCTTGATTTTCTGGAAGCACGCGTTGTTCCTCGTCCTTACGGGCGAAACCACGCATAACCTTTACCCATGCGCCGGTTCTAAAAGCGATGTGCTGTTGGTGTTTCCTGCGCGATTCACTGGAGAGGGTTGGCGTGCCGCTCGGGAGTCTTCTCCGTCTCCTCCATGCCGTGACAGACTGAGGAGAATCGCCTCCCGCAGCGCTCTCTCAAGGCGGGGGAGTGGCAGGCCCCACCACCCCCCTGGATTTTGCAACCGCTTCCATGCCGGAGGTTGTCGAGATCCGGCTAAATCTCACCACCGGAAATTCCTTCGCCATCTCCATGACCAGGACCACCTGTCCGTACAGCTCCGAGCGCAGGTGCCGGTCGAGATCCGCCTCTCTCTCCCACCACTGCTCGTAGAGAAGAACCCGGTTCTCCTGCACATCCTGGTAGACGTAACACTCCAGGCACCCGGGACTTACTCGAGTCCGCTCCACCATTGAGTCCAGGATGTCACGGGCTCTGGAAAATTGCCTGGCCGCAAACTTCATTCTGATGCTCGCATGAATCATCATCGATCTCCGGGGTCCACCGTGAGATGGAGGGTTATGCCGACGATGCTCGCATTGAGCATGAAAGCTTCCATCACATCGAAAAGGCCGGATAAATCTTGCCGATGGCTCATCAGCTCTCCTGTTGACAGTTGAGCGTGCATCAGCGGTACGGAAAAAAATGAAGGGAACAAGAGATAAGTTAGCGAAATTCATGCCACGAGGGGCAAGAAAAGCAGGGTCATCTTAAGTGCTTAAAATCAAAATCATTTCAAAATGTGAAGGAAGGTTCGGGCGAGCTGAAGGTGAAATTTTAGACGATATTATGGCATATGTGCCGACATTTCGGCATTCAAGCCCTTGAACGGCAGATGCCAGGCGTCTTCATCGTTATGGAGGGTGAAGAAAAAGCATTTTACCCCGGGGGATGGATGGTTCATGAACTCAGACATGGAGAGGAAGGTTCGCATACGGGAACAGCGGGAGACAGGAAGGATGCGAGGTTTCAGATCTTCAGGCCGGCTTTCCCGAGCCCGTCAAGGATCACTTTCATGAGAGCGTCGCTCTTTGCGTAGAAAGCAATGAGGCGGCGTGCATCGCTCTGAAAATCGGGCTTGATCCGGAGCAATTCCTCTGCTGCCGCACGGGCTTCCGGCACTCTTTCCCATTGGCCGAGTGCCACGGCGCGCAGCAAAGGGTCCCACAGCAATTGCGGCGATTGGAACATGAGGGCTTCCCGGTAGGCCTCCTTATACCTTCCCTCGCAGATATGGAAGAGGCAAGGCGCCATATGGAACCACCCCGGGTAAAAGGGATTCAGCTCGATGGCCTCTTTCAACAGGTGCAAACCTTCCTCCCATTGGCCATACAGAGCCATGGCCCAGCCGATGACCGCCACATGGGTTGGAGAGTTGGGGTTGAGCCTGAGGGTTGCCTCGGCCTCACGAAAGAAATCATCCCGCTCACCGACCAGCAACAGCACATAGGCAAGAATGGTGTGGGTATACTGATTTTGCGGCTCCAGGTGCACCCCCTTTCGAGCATACCGGAGAACCTCGTCCATCGGCAGGCAGGGTCCTTTGGACCATAACGCATTGTTGTCTGCATGGAGGTTGGCAAGCATCGCCCAGACAACACCCGATTCAGGATCCCGTCGATGGGCCTGCTCCAGGGCATCCAGAGCCACGCAGAACGTTTCCTCGGAAACTGAAAGGGTATACCGGTGCATATAGAGAAAGGCATCGTACGTTTCGAATGCCTGAGGCACCTTCCCGCGCGACTCCTTTGCCAGTTTTCGCGGTATGACGCCCAGATATCCCCCGATCCTTCCCGCAACCCTTGCAGCAATATCCTCCTGGATCCCAATGAGGTTCTCGACGGTAAGATCGCGTCGGTATTGTTCCCCCCAGATCTGCATCTGGGTTACCGTGTCGATCAAGCGCACCGCGATCTTGATGCAGTCCCCTCCCCTTCGGACGCTCCCTTCCAGGAAAAATCGGACGTTGAGTTCCTTCCCCACTTCACCGGCACTGATTTTGAGCCCCTTCATCTTCATGGCGGAATGGTGTGCCACAACGCGAAGATCCTGGTATCTGACGATTTCGGCAGTCAGTTCTTCTGTCAGACCGTCTGCAAAATGCTCCTGCTCCGGATCGTTCGAGAGGTTCACCATTGGCAGAACGGCAATGCCGGGTCCGGAAGGCATGGAAATCAATCCCGTTTCGCGTCGAAACGGAAAAGCGGCTTGCTGGCGGCTTTTCTCCAGGGACAGGTCACGGAAGACCGGAACATAAGTTCCTTTGGGTACTGCGATGTGTACAGGGTCTTGTGCTCCATGGATCAGATAATAGCGTTCCAGTGAAGCTCGGAGTTTTCCGGCCAGAATCCTCACAGTGGGGTCCTTCACGGCATCGAAGTTTTCCTTCTTCTTCAAGACTTCGGTGGCGATGGTGAATCCCTTGATCTGATGGGAACATCCGGAGAGAGTCTGCTCCACAATAAACCGCAGAAAGCGGGAGAGCGTTGGTTTGCCCTGGAATTCAGGACTTGCCAGAATACCGGCGAGCTGCTTTTGGACCGCATCCTTGGGTAGGATTTGATCCGCCTTGACCGAGGTGGATTTTTCCGGTTCGTCACGCATGGGCAATCCTGCCCCCAACGAGTAATTGAATTTTCTGCCCTAAAACCTCTCGCTCCTGCCGATCGTCAAACTCATCGAGTTACTGTAAATTACAGTAACCACGTTTCCATATATCTCTTTTTCTTGTTCAATACCATGCTTAGTACACGTCCACAGAATAAGATGTCCATTTCGCCGCGTGTCATTCCGGCAGTTTTTAAGCCGGCATCCAGTTTTCTTCTGTGGATTCCGGCCAAAAGACTGCCGGAATGACGAGGAAGCGAGTTTTTAGACAGCTTCCAAGGACCTGAAATCTTTCGGCGGTGGATACTTTTTGTTCCATTGGATACTTCTTGACAGGACTTCATCTTTTACAAGAAAGGAGAATCATCATGCGGCGAACTTCAACATTCCACAGAAAAATGGCAGTGCTCACCCTCATGGCAGCGGCCCTGGTAGTGTTCAGCGTGTCGTCGGCCTTCGCACAGGAACCTTCGGGAACGGTGATCATCGATGAATACCAGCTGGCCTACATCTTCAACGGCAACGTGGGGGGCGGGAAACTGTATTTCCAGGGAAACGTTTACGACTTCAAGATCGGGGGTGTCGGCATTGGAGGGATAGGAGCCTCTCACATCACAGCCACGGGGGAAGTTTACAATCTGACTGATCTGAGCCAGTTTCCAGGGGCATATGCTCAGGGGAGCATGGGCATTTCAGTCACTGACAAAGGAAAAGGGCACCTCTGGCTCCAAAACAACAATGGGGTGGTGCTGAGCTTGAAGACCAGCCAGGAGGGGCTTGGTTTGACTGCCGGTGCGGACGGAATCCTTATCAAGATGGAGTAGCTTTTTAATGCTTTCTGCGCAGTACTCTCGGATGAGCTCCGGAGATTTGGATATTCCTGTCGCCCTGGCTCAGCAGAGCTGAGGTATGTGCTGAAGAAAAATGAAG
>DAIQOB010000357.1:0-3750 GCA_036788075.1 Syntrophobacteraceae bacterium | reverse complement strand
AGGGCGAGATGAGCTCCAGGCACATACTCCTTCGGTCAGGTATAGAACGAGATATCATTTTGGATCTCCAAAAAAAGGACAAGGTTGAATGGACCATGTGAATGGCGAATACAGGCTCCTGGTGGGCGGGGAATGGATCACGGACGATCAGACCATGCCGGTGATGGATAAATATTCCGGGGAGGTCATGGGCACTGTTCCCGTAGCTTCGCAGGAAACCGTAAAGAAGGCGATGGATGCCGCCTCTACGGCGTTCCCGGGCTACTCCGCGTTGCCGGCTCACGCCAGGTCTCGAATTCTGGAAAGGGCCGCCCGCCTCATGGAGCGCTATGCCGAGGAAATCGCCACCCTCATCTGCAGGGAAGTGGGAAAACCCTGGAAATACTCCCTGGGAGAGGTCTCGCGAGGAATCGAGACCATGCGGTTCGCCGCCGAAGAGGCCAAGAGAATTCACGGCGAAACCATTCCCCTGGACGCCAGCCCCACGGGAGAAGGGCGAATTGGCTTTTACCTCCGAAAACCCGTGGGAGTCGTGGCAGCCATCACTCCCTTCAATTTTCCCCTGAACCTGGTCGTACACAAGGTGGGACCAGCCTTGGCCGCCGGCAACACGCTTGTGCTGAAACCGGCTTCCATGACTCCTCTGACAGCCCTGCGCCTTGGGGAAATCCTCCAGGAGGCGGAGCTTCCCCCGGGTGTTTTCAATGTCGTTGCAGGGTCGGGCAGCACCGTCGGAGACTGGCTCGTGACTCATCCCCGGGTTGCCAAGGTATCCTTCACGGGCAGCCCCCCGGTGGGGGAAGCGATCCTCCGGAAGGCGGGCCTCAAGAAAGTCACCATGGAGCTGGGAAACAATTCGGGGACCATCATCGAGCCCGATGCAAACCTGGATGACGCCATTCCTCGCTGTGTCGTGAGTGCCTTTGCCAATTCAGGGCAGGTCTGCATCTCCCTGCAGCGTCTCTACGTGCACAAAGATATTGCGGCAGAATTTTCCCGGCGATTGGTGGAAGCCACGGAAAGGCTGAAGGTTGGGAACCCCCTGGAAAAAGACTGTGACGTGGGCCCCATGATCGATGAAGGGGAGGCCGTCCGGGCGGAATCCTGGGTACGGGAGGCCGTGGCCCAGGGGGCAAAGGTGCTCATCGGCAACCGGCGTGAAGGCCGCATTTTCTACCCCACGGTGCTCTCCCACGTGAACCCTTCCATGAAGGTCATGTGCAACGAAGCCTTCGCACCCGTCGTATCCATCTACGAATACGACAGATTCGAAGACGCCGTGCGCATGGTGGACGAATCCCCCTACGGCCTGCAGGCAGGCATTTACACGAGGGACATCGCCAAAGCCTTCTACGCAGCCGAGCACATTGATGCCGGCGGCATCATGATCAACGATACATCCATTTTCCGAGTCGACCACATGCCTTACGGCGGCAACAAGATGAGCGGACTTGGGCGTGAGGGGGTCCGATTCGCCATCGAAGAAATGACCAACATCAGGATGGTCGTCATCAAGCCGTGACCGGCGAACTTTTGGACTCATCATCGGCCCCTCGCCGCCGGCCTGGTATCCTGGATTCACAGGGGACCCCCACCTGGCAGAGGCCACAGGCATTGGCGGCAAGGCTGTAATGCGTTTCGACGTAAGGTCTCGACACCCGCCGGATGGATGGCCCCTTCCAACCAATTGCTACCTGCCATATCCCTTCCCCCTCTCCATTCTGTCTGGAGAAAAACCGGTACGAAGTTTTGCCGAACCGTTTCAACCTGTTTTTCATTGCTGATCATGTCCCTTGCAGGTATCATAATTTTAAGTATTTTCAAGAGGCTTGCTGCCAGTACATGGCAAGAGTCTCTTCCCGAGCCCACCCCCCCGGAAAGGTTTCCATGTACTGGTGGCTGATCGATATCCTGGTGGTATTCTTCCTCGTGGTCCTCAACGGCATTTTTTCCATGGCGGAAATTGCCATTGTCTCGGCGCGGAAGGCCAGGCTGGAACGTTGGGCGGAAGAAGGCAACACGGGAGCCCGCACAGCGCTGGAGCTCTCCGAATCCCCCAACATGTTCCTTTCCACGGTGCAAATCGGAATCACCCTCGTGGGCGTGCTGAGCGGGGCCTTCGGCGGGGCCACCATCGCAGGAAAGCTTTCAGCCTGGCTCTCCACGCTTCCTCATATGGCCCCTTACAGCGAAACGCTTTCCCTGGCCATTGTCGTCACTTTCATTACCTACCTGTCCCTGGTGGTGGGCGAACTGGCGCCTAAGCGCATCGGGCTCAACAGTCCCGAGCGCATCGCCTCCCTGGCTGCGGAGCCCATGAGGCTGCTCTCCAAAATGGGCTCGCCCGCTGTGAAGCTGCTCAGCGCTTCCACGGAGCTG
The DNA here is from genome assembly GCA_036788075.1 of Syntrophobacteraceae bacterium. Lineage (GTDB taxonomy): Bacteria > Desulfobacterota > Syntrophobacteria > Syntrophobacterales > Syntrophobacteraceae > Desulforhabdus. Next base: position 1,371 of record DAIQOB010000357.1, on the reverse strand, counting down.
GTGCTCAAATTGGCGGGCATGAAAAAGGCGACAGACCAGGCGGTGACGGAAGAAGAATTGAGAGCGATTCTCGAGGAAGCGGCCGAGGCAGGGGTCATCGAAGAAGGCGAGCAGGACATGGTGGAGCGCGTTTTCCGCCTCGGCGATCGACCTGTGGGAGTCCTGATGACACCGCGACGGAAGATCGTGTGGCTCGATGTCAACGATTCCCTTAAGAAGATCCAGCATAAGATCCTGGAGCACTCCTTTTCCTATTTTCCCGTCTGCCAGGGCAGACTGGCCAACATCATCGGCATAGCCCGCGCCCGGGATTTGCTGGTACGCAGTCTCAAAGGGCAGCCGTTGAACCTGAAGGAATGCGCCGAGCCCCCCCTTTTCGTCTTCGAGGGGATGCCTGTCGTCAGGACCATGGAGCTCATGAAGGAGTCGAGCCGCAACACTGCCATCGTGGTCGATGAATATGGGGGGATCGAAGGCCTGGTTACAGTCGACGATATCATGAAATCGGTGTTCGGCGAGATTCCCTCCGAGCGCGATTCGCGAGAGGGGCGGATCGTCCAGCGCCACGAGGGATCCTGGCTGGTGGATGGAATGATTCCCCTCGACGAGTTGAAAGATTTCCTCGACATCAAGTCCCTGCCGGGAGAAAAGGCGGGGCATTTCCAGACGCTGGGAGGCTTCATGATGTCGTCTCTCAAGCGGATCCCCACGACAGGAGACCATTTCGAATGCTGCGGAGTCAGCTTCGAAGTGGTGGACATGGATGGACACAGAGTCGATAAGGTCCTGATCGAGCGCTCCGGGCCGAACGGTTCGAATGAGTGAGGGATATAGACCGTTGCTCCCCGACACAACCTTTTGCATCATCCCATCCGAAGAATAAAGCGGACATCAATGAGTCATTTTCTACACAACAAAAAGCTTTTTTCTCAAATCTTTTTTGTCGGTTGTCTCCTTCTCCTGACCTGCCAGTGTGCCCAACCGGGGCGCAAGGTCATTTCTTCGGGCCAGGAGGAGATTTCCGTGCAGTTCCAGTACAGAAGCTCCGAGGCAAAAACGGTTTGCATTGCCGGCAGCTTCAACCAGTGGTCTGCGCAGGCAGACTGCATGCAGCGGGAAGGTGACAAATGGACTACCCGCCTTTCCCTTCCCAGGGGCAGGTATTCTTATGTTTTTGTTCTCGACGGAATGACTCGGCAAGCCGATCCCGGCGCCGTTCTGGACGAAGACAACGGTTTTGGCGGCAAAAATTCGGTCTTGATTGTTGAATGATTTGTGACCTTGTTCCCCTCAGAGTTGTAAAAGGATTAAAATGCATTTCATCCTCAGAGGAAACAAGCCGCTTCATGGATCAGAGTGACGACCAACAGG
>DAIQOB010000356.1:0-3769 GCA_036788075.1 Syntrophobacteraceae bacterium | reverse complement strand
ACGGGCTGATGGATTTTTATCTGTTGCGCCTGGCAAGATCAAGGAATAGTTGCAATCGCCGAAGGAAACAACGGTCGATGCAGGGGAAAAGGGCCGGCGCTTGCGTTGCCCCGTCCCCGACCGGCACGGTAAAGGTCCCAATGTTGTTGACTTAATGTTGTTGACTTAACCAACAGGGATAGCCGTCATCGGCTAATCTGTCGCCATTTCAGGCAGGGTGGAATGGCCGGGTGAACGATGACTTCTTTTTTCGTGGAGTTGAGCCCCTTATGGCAGAGAGGGACGTCGATTTTCTGCAAAATTATGGCCCAAAATTTGCTAGTAGAAATATCGTCCTGACCGATGCTACGGGGAAAGCAGGAAGACTTTTTGTCGGTGTGGCGGTCGGTGGACCTCACTGGAATGCTCGCCGGTCAGGATGTTTCACCATTGGGGGACGGATCCCCGCCTTTGTGGGATCCGCCAGGGGAATTGATTGCCGCGCTTCGGGGAGTTCCTCCCGGGAGCGTATCGGGGCTGCCGCCGGGACGAAGGGGGTGGGCTCGAACCCGTGTCCTCCAGAGATGTGGCTCCATGGTTCTTTGGCGGGAGGGGGCCAGAGGAGGGAAACCGTTTCTCCAGGAGGACACAGGGGGGCAATCTTTTTCAGTTGCTTTTCCTAACCATTTCAAAAAGCCTGCAAGGCTCTCACCCGGTTTTACTCACTTGGCTATCGCTTCTGCGCAAAGCTTGTTCGAATTGGCTGTAATGGAGCAGCCTGCCGGCTCATATCAGCCAGTGGCGTTTTGTCGACTTCAGTACCCGACCCTGAACAATTTCACATTCCCGGCCGAAACCGAACCCACCATTCAAGCCTGACCGGCCTCGCCGTTTTGCGGAAACCACTCCTCCATATGGATGATAACAGCCAGCCTGTCTCCATGGGGTGAACCTTAAGTCCATGCAAGATCCGTCCGGTGGAATGACAGCATCCGTTTCTTCCCGGCCCTTCTCATCCTGCTTTGGGCCACGAACCTTCCTCCCTGCCATTAAAATTCATGATCTTCTCCCATCGGCCGATTAGGGAGAGAGACGCATTCATGGCCATGGCCGGGGAGCTTTTGCCCATACATGGCCATCGCAACTGGAGCGTGTGCCGGTTCACGCGGCACGAGGTTTCAGTTTTAACAGGCACCTGCCCTGCCGGCAGAGTGCACGAGGTGGTGAGGAAGCGTTCTTCCAGTGGAGAGTAGCCGCAAAATGATGTGCGATTGGCTGCCTGACGATCGTCGCGGGGTTTAGGGGTTTAAATGAATACTGATAAAGAGAGGCAGGATGCAATGAGCCGGAAAGACACGGATGCCGCCATTCCACGGGAGGGGGCTTCCGCGGAGGGGCGGGTGGAAGGGGAGTCCGTCCCCGTCTTTCGCGGGAATGCGCCTGACGGTCCGGTGACCGAGCTCTTTCCGAGCGCAGCGGGCGGCTCTCTTTCCGCCCTCGGTATTCTGCAGAAAGGCTCGGATCTCAAAAAGCCTTCTTCCTCCTCGAGGAATGCCCCCCCTCGGGTGCTCCTCGTGGATGATGATGCCACTGCCCGGATGCTCATCCGGGAATCCCTGGAGCAAAGCGGCTTCAAAGTGGCAGAGGCCGAGGATGGCATAGATGCGCTCTCTGTCTTTCAAAGTTTCAGCCCCAACCTTGTGCTGATGGACGTCTTGATGCCGAGACTGGACGGCATTGAAGCCTGTGCCGCTCTGCGAAAAATGCCGGGTGGAGAAAGCGTTCCCGTCGTCATCCTTACGGGGCTGGGAGACCTGAATTCCATTGCCCGCGCCTATGAAGTGGGAGCGACCGATTTTATCACCAAGCCCATCCAGTGGATGATCCTGGAACAGCGCCTCCGCTATATGCTGCGAGCCAGCCAAACGATGGACGAGCTCCGTCGGAGCCGCTTGAGTCTGACCGAGGCGCAGCGCATCGCACGGTTGGGGAACTGGGAGTGGCACATCGAGGAAAACATCCTGCTCTGGTCTGAAGAAAGCTACCGCATCCACGGCATGCCTCCCGACAAGAAAAGCATCTCCTTCTTTGAGCTTTTCGAAAGGGTGCACGTCCGGGACAGGCTTTTAGTCCTGGAATCCTTTGAGGCTGCCATGGCGGGTGGGCCGTCTCTCAATATCGATCACCGCATCGTGCTGCCCGATGGGGCTGAACGCATTGTCCATAAGCAGGCGGAGACCTCCTTCAATGAGGATGGACGCGCAATCCGCATGGCGGGAACCGTTCAGGACATCACGGAGCGCAAGCGGGCCGAAGAAGAAATCCTGTACCTGGCGCAGCACGACAGCCTGACCCGGCTGCCCAACCGCCACTTCTTGAGGGAGCACCTGCGCCAGATCCTTGCAAGGGCGGAGCGGTATGGCAGCCTGGTGGCACTCATGTTTCTCGATCTCGATTCCTTCAAACGCATCAACGATACCCTGGGGCATGACAGGGGGGACCTCCTCCTGCAGCAGGTGGCCGAGCGCCTCGTTCGCTGCCTGCGCAAGGAAGACAGCGTCACCCGTGCGGGAGAAGCCGGTCCTCAGTCCACGGTGGCTCGATTGGGAGGCGACGAATTCACTGTCCTTTTGAGCGACCTTCATCAGGCGGAGGACGCAGGGAAGGTGGCCCAGCGCATCCTCACGACCCTGACAAAGCCCTTCCATCTGGGATCTCAGGAGGTTTTTGTCGGCGCGAGCATCGGCATCACCCTGTATCCGGCGGACGGCGAGGATGGGGATGCGCTCCTCAAGTCCGCAGACACCGCCATGTATTATGCCAAGGAACAGGGGGGGAACAACTATCAGTACTATACACAATCCATGAACGAGGACGCGTTCAGCCGCCTGGCTATGGAAAACGCTCTTCGCCGGGCTCTCGAGCGGGAAGAGCTCCTGCTCCATTACCAGCCGCAGGTGGAGATCAGCACCGGGCGCATTGTTGCTGCCGAGGCCCTCCTCCGCTGGCAGCATCCCGAAAAGGGGCTGCTCCTGCCCCGGGAATTCATCGGCCTGGCTGAAGAAACCGGACTCATCGTTCCCATCGGGGAATGGGTGCTGCGGAGCGCCTGTGCGGCGTGCAGGCGCTGGCAGAAGGAGTCGCCTGTTCCCCTGCGCGTCAGCGTCAACCTGTCCCATCGTCAATTTCGCCAGGAAAAGCTCGCCGATACCGTGGCAGCCGTCCTGCAACAGACCGGTCTGGATCCCTGTCTCCTGGAATTGGAGCTGACCGAAAGCATCATCATGGACCAGGCTGAAGCCGGCGTCGCTATGCTGCGTCGGCTGAAGGCCATGGGGATCATGCTTTCCATCGACGATTTCGGTACGGGCCATTCGTCACTGAGCACCTTGAAACGTCTTCCCATCGATATCTTAAAAATCGATCGTTCGTTTATCGAAGAAATTCCTTTAAACTCCGACAATATGGCCATCACGTCGGCCATCATTGCCATGGCCAGGAGTCTGAAGCTGAAGGTCATAGCCGAGGGGGTGGAAACGGTTGAACAGTTTGATTTTTTGCAGGCCAATGCTTGCGGGGCTATACAGGGTTTTTTCCTCAGCCGACCCCTTTCCTTCCGGGAGCTCATGAAGCTCCTGAATGGGGACATGCCGTTTGAGGCAGGGGGGGAAACGCGGGAGGATGGATAGCCGGGAGACTCCGGCCTCCATGACATTGGGCTAACTGCCCGGAGAGACCGGCGATGTTGTTGACTTACCGTCACCCCGGTGAAAACCGGGGTCCAGAGCAT
>DAIQOB010000355.1:0-3780 GCA_036788075.1 Syntrophobacteraceae bacterium | reverse complement strand
GCCTCTCAGACAGACCTTGAAAACTGGCGTTTTCAAAGCAATTCGGCGCAGGCCGCTTTGCAGACGGCTGAAGCCCAGCGGGACCTGGCCAAACTGGATCTGGGCTACACCCGGGTGACAGCCCCCTTTGACGGGCGCATCGCCCGAAGGCTGGTGGACCCCGGCAACCTGGTGGGTTCCGGGACGAGCACCGTTCTGGCCGAGATCTCCCAAACAGACCCCCTCTATGTATATTTCACCGTCAGTGAGACGGATCTGGCACCTCTCCTTCGGAAGCTCACGCCCGGCAGGGAAAGGGAAAAACCCGCCAGGCACCCTGTCTTCATTGGCCTTGCCGGTGATGAGGGCTACCCTCACGCAGGACACCTGGATTTCGCAGCCACCAGCGTCAGTTCCACCACGGGCACGCTTCTCCTCCGGGGAGTGCTCCCCAACGCCGATGGGCAAATGCTTCCAGGGCAGTTTGCACGGGTACGTGTGCCCGTGAGGGAGAGAAAGTCCGCTCTCCTGGTGCCGCAAGTGGCTGTGGGCTTCGATCAACTGGGCTCTTACGTCTTCGTGGTGAATGAAAAGAACATCGTCGAACGGCGCAACGTGAGGACGGCAGTCTCCGAAGACGGTATGTACGCCATCGACGAAGGTCTCACGGGGGATGAACGGGTGATCGTCAACGGACTGGTGCGAAGCGCTCCCGGTCGACCCGTGGGCCCGGAGCCCGACAGGCCGACGGAAAAGCCCACGGATGCCTCCTCCGCCGGGAAGGCCGAATCATCAAAGGTGGGCAAATGATTTCACAGTTTTTTATCGAACGCCCCATTTTCGCCAATGTCATCGCCTTCGTCACGATCATCATCGGGCTGGTGTGCCTCTACCAGTTGCCCATAGCCCAGTACCCACAGATCGTGCCTCCGACGATCCAGGTGAGCACACGGTACCCGGGAGCGAGCGCAGAAGTGGTCGCTGCCACCATCGGGGTGCCCATCGAACAGGCGGTCAATGGTGTCGAAGGCTCCATCTACATGTCTTCCACCAGCGGCAGCGACGGATCGTACTCCCTGACCATCACCTTCGACGTCGGGACCAAGCTCGACACCTCCCTTGCCCTGGTGCAAAATCTGGTGAACAGCGCGCTGGCCCAGTTGCCGGGAGGTGTTCAGCAGCAGGGGGTCACTATCCGAAAGGTCTCCCCCAATATTTTGCTGGTGGTCAGCCTCTTTGCTGAAGACGACCGCTTCGACGAGGCTTTCCTCTCCAACTACGGCGTGATCAATCTACAATACCCTCTTGCCCGGATCCCGGGGGTGGGACAGGTGAGGGTCTTTGGGGCCGGTCCCTACAGCATGCGCGTGTGGCTGGATCCACACAAGCTCGAGACATTCGGACTCACCACAACGGATGTCCTCGCCGCCATACAGCAACAGAACATCCAGGTGGTTTCGGGACAGCTGGGTGCTCCACCGGTGCCCTCGGAACAGTCCTTTCAGTTTACCATCAACGCTCTGGGCCGCCTCTCGAATACAACCCAGTTCGAAGACATCATCGTCAAGACCGTAACGGGGGAGGCACCCCAAATCGTGCGGATGCGAGACATCTCCCGCGTGGAGCTGGGGCAGCAGTTTTTCAGCAATTATGCTCAAGTCACCGGACACAAATCCGCCCAGGTCATTATTTTCGCCCTCCCCGACGCCAATGCCATCACGGTTGCCAACAGTGTTTACGCAGCCATGGAGGATATGAGCAAACAGTTCCCCGAGGGCCTGAAATACGCCATCCGTTTCGACACCACGACCTTTGTCCGGGAGGCCATTGCCAGCGTGTATGAAACCCTCCTCATCGCCGGCATTCTGGTGCTGGTCGTCATCCTGCTCTTCCTCCAGAGCCTGCGGGCCATGCTGGTCCCCGCCACCACCGTCCCCGTCACGCTCATCGGCGCATTCATTGCCATGACAGTCCTCGGCTTCACGGTCAACCTCATGACTCTCTTCGCTCTCATTCTCGCCATCGGCATCGTGGTGGACGACGCCATCGTCATCGTGGAAAGCAGCGCTTACCACATCGAGCGTGGAATGTCCTCCAAAGAAGCCACCATCAAGGCCATGCAGGAACTGACCGGCCCGGTGATGGGGATCACTCTGGCCCTGGTGGCCGTCTTTCTGCCGGCAGCCTTTTTTCCCGGGATTACGGGGCAGATTTTCCGCCAATTCGCTCTCGTTATCGCCGCCACCGCCGTCATCAGCGCCGTCAACGCCCTCACTCTCAAACCGGTCCAGTGCGCCTTCTGGCTGAAACCCAGGCCAGACACGCCTCCCAACTGGTTCTACCGGGGATTCAACCGGGTGTTTCAAAGACTGACGGACCTTTATGTCGGGCTTGTCGCCTGGATGGTGAAGCGGCCTGTGTGGATGTTCCTTCTTTTCGCCCTCATCATCAATGTCTCCCTGTGGGGCTTCCTGAAGCGGCCCACGGGCTTTCTCCCGACTGAGGACCAGGGGTATGCTGTGCTGATGTTCCGACTGCCTGAGGGGGCATCCCAGCCCCGTGCGAGGGAAGTGTCGGATAAAATCGACGCCATCCTCCGCAGGAGTCCTGGTGTGGCCAACTGGGTCACCATCGGCGGCTATTCCATCCTGGATGGCGCCAGTGTTTCCAACATTTCGACAACTTTTCTCATCTACAAGGACTGGAAGGAACGTGGCGCGGCATTGAACCAGGATGTGATCATAGCGGGCATCAATCGAGAGCTCGCGGGGCTTCAGGAAGCGCAGGCCCTGGTGCTGGTTCCTCCGCCCATCCGCGGACTGGGCCAGACGGGGGGCTTCCAGATGATGGTGGAAGACCGCGGGAGCCTCGGTCTCTCCGCCCTGCAGCAGGCCACGGGCGAGTTGGTGCGCACAGGGAACTCCCAAACAGGTTTGCGTGGCCTCGCCAGCACCTTCGGCATCAGCAGCCCCCAGCTGTACCTGGAAATCAACCGCACCAAGGCGGAATCGCTGCAGGTCCCTCTCCTCAATGTATTCACCACGCTGCAGGCTTACCTCGGATCTTCCTTTGTCAACCTTTTCAACAAGTTCAACCAGGTCTTCCAGGTATACATCCAGGCGGACAGCCCCTATCGCCTGGAGCCCAGGGACATCAAGAACCTGCACACCCGCAACCAGGCCGGAGAAATGGTCCCCCTCGGCACCCTGCTGGACGTGAAGCGGGTCCAGGGGTCGGAGCTGATCACGCGCTACAACCTCTACCCCGCAGCGGCCATTTTCGGCTCCGCTGCATCCGGATTCAGCTCCGGCCAGGCACTGGCCCAAATGGAGCAACTCGCAGCCGGCATCCTTCCTCCCGGGATATCCTTCGACTGGACGTCCACAAGCTACCAGGAAAAAAAGGTCGGCTACCAGGCATACATCATATACGCCCTTTCCATCATCCTGGTGTACCTGGTGCTGGCTGCCTTGTATGAAAGCTGGACATCCCCCGCGGCCGTCATCCTGGTGGTTCCCATCGCTCTGGTGGGAGTCCTCCTGGCCCTCCTGAGCAGGGGATATGACAACAATCTCTACACCCAGGTGGGACTGGTGCTCATGATTGCCCTGGCGAGCAAAAACGCCATTCTCATCGTGGAATTCGCCCGCGAGCTGCACGAGGGGGGCATGTCCATCCCCGAAGCGGCCATCGAGGCGACCCGGCGCCGTTTTCGCCCCATCGTGATGACCTCCTTTGCCTTTATCCTGGGGGTCGCGCCACTGCTCATCGCCTTCGGAGCAGGGGCAGCCAGTCAGCGAG
>DAIQOB010000354.1:0-3787 GCA_036788075.1 Syntrophobacteraceae bacterium | reverse complement strand
GCTCCAGTCGGGGCAGGATACCGCTCCTACAACGAAGGAAACGTTCAATCCCTCTGCAACGCGTCCCGCCCAATCACTTCGCGGAACTCCCGCAGCGACATGGGCGGGCGTCCTTGCTTTCCTGACGATCGGTAAGAGTAAATGCTCTTGTAGAAGTCGCAATTCCTGCAAACGGGAGGATAGATTCCTTTCTGCTGTCCATCGAAGAGCTGCGTGTAGGCCTGGTTGCGGCTCGATAGGATCTCCGCCAGGGGCTGCCGGCGCAGGTCCCCGATCTTCAACGAGGCGTCGACGTCCCGGCACGGACAGCCGTTGACCGTGCCATCGGCCATGATCATGATGCTGTCGAAGAGCATGGTGCACGCCCCCTTCTTGTAGGACGGCCGGCTGTTGATATCGATGTCCAGGCCTTTCACATCCTCGTTGCTGACGTATCCTCCCCAGTTGTTGTAGACCTGGGATCTCCTCACCTTGATCCCCCTGCCCCTGAATTGATCCAGCAGACGGGTTATTTCGCTCTGCAGCCCCCGTGGGATCCTGTGATAGGACCTCCAGCCGATTTCCAGAGCCCAGGGGCAACGGTCCACGTTCTCCAGCAGGAACTGGAGATGGTCGACCAGTTGGCCGTAGACTTTTTCCCCGGCCTGGGTCACGGCCATGAAGCTTTCCAGGTCGTGGCCGTAGATACTGAGGGTCAGGTGGGACAGTTTCTTCAGTGTCATCAGTTGGTTGATGTCGGCATGGCTTGGGAGGGTGAAATTGGTGAAGAAGTCGTAGGACTCTACTCCCGGGTGGCTTTCGAGAAGATGCAGTTTGTCGAAGAGCTGCCCATCCATGAACACTTCCCCGGTGATGGGCGTAAGGTGAAAGGCTTTAAACCCCATCTGGACGGCCTGTTCGACGCATCCGGCAAAAAACTCGTTGGACATGCGGACCTTCGGAGCCGCTTTTTTCTGGTAGGCGCAAAACCGGCATTTCAGATTGCAGATGCTCGTGACTTCGATGTTGACAGCTTTGCGTGGGTCTGGGATGAATTCCTTCCCCAGCAGGGAAAATACGTTGAACAGAAGCATGTTTCTGACCTGGCGGATGCTTCTCTCGATCTTATGGACTCTCATGCGCGTGATTCCAATGGTGGATTGACAAGTCGTTGATTCTTACGGAATGAGTATAAAAAATGGTAGAGAGTGTCAATGGGTATCCGCCCGCTCTCGGCGCAAAAGGGGAGATTTATCAATGGACTCGGGAATGAACATGTGATAAACAACTCCGTTCCCGCTGAAGATGACCACGTGTAAGAAGCTGTCTGAAAAATGAGTCAATCACTCTTAGCATGCACCTTGTTTCGTCATTCCGGCTAAAACACTGCCGGAATGACGTGCAAGCGAATTTTCAGACAGTTACATAAGACACTTGTTTTCAAGGAGGGTTTCATGACCGTTGGGATCCTCGATGTCCCAGCTGGGAATGATCTTCCATTCTCTTGAGGTTTCACGTTTATGAATGAAGGGGAAAAGACTCCCACTGAAAACACCCTCTCCTTGCGCCCGGGCGATTTCCGGACCCTCCTGGAGGCGCTGGACTACGCCGCCGAAGGACAGACGGGACTCAATTTCTATTCAGGAAGGGGGGAGCTTGCAGTCCCTCTTCCTTACGCCCTGTTGCGGGAACGAGCTCGCCGGCTGGCCCGCAGGCTCCTGGGATTGGGCCTGCCTCCGGGCAGTCGCATGGCCCTCGTCGCCTCCACCGACGCCGATTTCGTGCGTTTTTTCTTTGCCTGCCAATACGCCGGACTGATTCCGGTGCCCCTTCCTGCCTCGATTCATTTGGGCGGACGCCAAGCCATCATCGAGAACCTGCGGGAGTTCGTGCGCTCCTGCCGTGCTCAGGCGGCCATGGCCACCGGCTCCTTTTATCCCTTCCTTGCCGAGGCCGTGGCCGGTCTGCCTTTGAAATACTTTGGGGAGCCCGAGAGATACGATGCGCTGAGGGAGGCAAATTTCCCCCTGCATTCCCCCTGCCCCGATGAAATCGCTTACCTGCAGTATACCTCCGGCAGCACACATTTCCCTCATGGCGTGGTGATCACTCAAAAAGCGGTCATGGCCAACCTGTCCGCCATCATCCGGTACGGCCTCCGTGTCCGCCCGGGAGACCGGTGCACCTCGTGGCTTCCCCTCTATCATGATATGGGACTGGTGGGTTTTCTCCTGGCTCCCATGGCGTCACAGCTCTCTGTCGACTACCTCAGCACGAACGATTTCGCCATGCGCCCCCGCCTTTGGCCGGCGTTGATTTCCAGGAACAGAGGCACCATTTCTTACAGCCCCACCTTCGGGTATGCCCTGTGCGCGCGCCGGATCCGCCCGGCCGATGTGGAACAGTACGATCTCAGCTCGTGGCGCATCGCCGGGACGGGGGCTGAGCCCGTGCGCCCGGATATCCTGCATCGGTTCGCTCAGCTTCTGGCGCCGGCCGGTTTCAATTCCCGTGCCTTTGTCGCTTCCTACGGAATGGCGGAATGCTCCCTGGCGGTCAGCTTTGCGCCCATCGGCAGGGGCATCGAAGTCGACCGGATCGACGTGGAGGCCCTGACCAGGAGCGGCCGGGCTGTTCCCGTGGAGGACGCTGCCTCCTGCCGGGAGGCCAAGGAACTGGTGCTGTGCGGGTCGGTTCTTCCCGGGCATGAACTGGAAATTCGGGACGGGGAGGGGCACGCTCTGCCCGAGCGGCAGTGCGGAGTGGTGCATGTGCGCGGCCCCAGCATCATGGCCGGCTACCTGGACGATCCCGAAGCCACCCACGAGGTTCTCTCCCGGGATGGCTGGCTCAACACCGGCGATCTGGCATATCTGGCGGGGGGGCAGGTGGTCATCACCGGCCGCAGGAAAGACCTGATCATCATCAACGGTCGGAACATCTGGCCTCAGGACATTGAACTTCTTGTGGAGCAGCTGCCGGAAATCCGGTCGCGCGACGTTGCCGCCTTTTCCATTGCGGGGCTGAATGAGGAGGAGACGGTGGTCCTGGTGGTGCAGTGTCGCCAGTCGGATGAAGGAAAACGCTGTCGGCTTGTGGAGGTCATTCGTGGACGCGTGCGGGAAGCGTTCGGATTCGACTGTATGGTTGAGCTCGTTTCCCCCCACACCCTGCCCATGACATCGTCGGGAAAGGTTTCCAGGACCATGGCCCGAGCCGATTTCCTTAAGCGCAATGCCGGACTGTTCGCCTCTCCTTTGCAGGCTGCCGCTCAGATGGGAGGCTAGCCGGTTGATGGGGTGCTTCCAGAAAGAGAATTGGCCATCCGAGCCGGTTGCGACGATTGCCGTCACGGGGGGGACCGGTTTCATCGGGAGAGCCCTCATTGGCTGCCTCCTGGACGGAGGGCTGCGGGTCCGGGCGCTGGTGCGTCCGGCTTCTCTCCATTCCCGCTTCGAGGCCCCCGGCCTCTCCTGGGTTTGCGGCGAACTGAGCAGCCTGGAGGCTGTGGAACGGCTGGTGGATGGCGCGTCAGCCGTTGTCCATTGTGCGGGGGCCGTACGCGGGGTTTTTCCCGCCGACTTTGCCGCTGCCAATATCCTCGGGGTTGAAATGCTTGTGCAGGCGGCCCGCGGTTCGAAGGAGTGCCGTCGCTTTCTCTTGGTCTCCTCCCTGGCGGCCGGGGTCCCCGATCTCTCGCCTTATGCCGCAAGCAAACGGCAGGGGGAAGAGATTCTGCGGAGCGCCGGAGGGAGCCTCCACTGGACGATCCTCCGTCCCCCGGCCGTTTATGGCCCGGGAGACCGTG
>DAIQOB010000353.1:0-3788 GCA_036788075.1 Syntrophobacteraceae bacterium | reverse complement strand
GCTTGGGGACAAAGGGGGAAACGGAAACATTGACGGAAGACCGGGAAGGCTTGGCAAGGGTCCAGACCTTCAAGGAAAGCTCCACCAGGGCGTCCAGATCTTCTTCCGTTTCCGTGGGCAGGCCCGTCATGAAGTAGAGCTTCAGAACCCGCCACCCCAAACCAAAAGCGCTCTCAGCGGCGCTCAGCAGATCCTCCTCGAGGATTCCCTTGTTGATGACGCGCCGCAGGCGCTCACTCCCCGCCTCGGGGGCCAGGGTGAAGCCCGTCTTGCGCACCTTCCGGATGAGCTCCATGAGCTCCGGAGTCAGGGTCCCCACGCGCATGGACGGGAAGGAAACCGCCACTTTCTCCCTTTCAAACCGTTCCATCAGGGCCGCCAGAAGCGGCTGGATCCGGCAGTAATCCCCCGTGCTCAGAGAAAGGAGCGACAGCTCCTCGAAACCGCTCTGAGCGATGGCGGCCTGGGCCCGTTCCAGAAGAATCTGTGGATCTCGCTCTCGAACGGGGCGATAAATGAAGCTCGCCTGGCAAAAGCGGCATCCCCGCGTGCACCCCCGGGCGATTTCCAGTCCCAGGCGGTTGTGGACAATATCGAGCATGGGCACGAGGGGAGTCTCAGGTATGGGAGCATCCCCGTCCAAGTCTAGGACGAGGCGTTTGCGAACCGAGGTGTAGTCGTCGAAACGGGGAGCCACAGCCGACACGGTGCCGTCCGTGGCGTAGGATACTTCGAAGAAGGAGGGAACATAAACGCCCTCGATTTTTCGTATCTCCTGAAGGAACTCCTGCCGCGTCCCCCGGGACGTCTTCCACCGTTCAAAGGCTTCCACCAGTTCGCCCAGGACTTCTTCAGCTTCCCCCAGTACAAAAAAGTCAAAAAACTGCGCCACCGGCTCGGGGTTGTAAACACAAGGCCCCCCACCGATGACCCAGGGATGTTCCAGGGTTCGGTCCGCCGATTCCAGGGGAATTCCCCCCAAATCCAAGATCGTCAGGATATTGGAGTAACTCAGTTCGTATTGAAGGCTGAACCCCACAAAATCGAATGCGTGCAGCGGCTGCCCGCTCTCCACACCGCAAAGCGGCTCCCCCAGGTCTCGAAGGCTGCGCTCATAGTCCTGCCAGGGCGTATAGACGCGGTCGGCCATGACCGAGTCCATCCCGTTCAAAACGTGATAGAGCAGCTGCAAACCCAGGTGGCTCAACCCCACTTCATAGACATCGGGAAACGCCAGGGCAAAGCGCACGCCCGCCTCGGCAAAGTTCTTGCCGTAGGAATTGAACTCCCCGCCGATATAGCGCCCCGGCTTTTCGATGCCGTGTAACGACTTTTCCTGCATGAACCTAAACTCCGGGATCTCTTTCAACTATGCCCGCTTATACAAGGGGGACATGGCGCGCAGCATTGTCACGACCTGGGCGAGCGTCTCCACGGTCCGGCGCACCTCGTCTTCCGTGTTCTCTTCACCCAGTGTGAAAAGGAGCGTACCCAAAGCTTCGCCACCGAGGGCTCCCATGGCTTCCAGGACGTGGGACGCCTTGGCGGTGATGGACATGCAGGCGGATGCACCAGCCACACTCACGCCCCTCAGGTCCATGTGCAACAGCAGTGCTTCCCCTTCCACAAAGCGCATGGAGACGTTCACGAGACCCGGGATATGCTCCTGAGGATGCCCATTGAACTTGATCTGGTCCACCGAGTCCTCAATCCCTTTTCTGAGCAGGTCTTCCAGGCACTTGCAGGTTTCCATCCTTTGCGGCAGATTTTCGAGGGTCAACTGAGCCGCTTTTCCCATTCCCACGATACCGGGGACATTTTCCGTGCCCGTGCGGCGACCGTCTTCCTGCCCTCCGCCGTGAAAGAGCGGCCAGATCCCTAGACCTTTACGGCAGTAGAGCGCTCCGACCCCCTTGGGACCTCCGAACTGGCTGGCTGCGAAACTGAAAAGGTCCACGCCCAGGGTTTTCACATTCACGGGAATACGCCCCACCGAAGCGATGGCATCCGAATGAAAGGGGATCCCCCGCTCCTTCGTGCACCGGGCGATTTCCTGGAGCGGCTGGATCGTGCCCACCTCGTTGTTGGCATGCATGATGGTAACGAGGGCCGTGTCTTCACGCAGGGCCTTTTTCACATCCTCGGGATTCACCTGCCCGTTGGCATCCACGGGAACTTCCGTAACCTGGAATCCAAAACGTTCCAAGGCCTTGGCGGCATACAGCACGGAATAATGCTCCACGGCGGAAACCACGATATGCTTTTTTTCCTCCATGTGCAGGAGCCCGATGCCTTTAATGGCAAGATTGTTGGATTCCGTACCGCACGAAGTGAATATGATCTCCTCAGGCTCGGCACCGATCAACCGCGCCACATGGGCTCGGCTTTGAAAGAGGGCCTCCTGGGGTTCTTCCCCATCGTGGTGTATGCTCGCAGGGTTCCCATACTGCCCCCGCAAAAAGGGCAGCATGGCCTCCACAACTTCCGGTGCCACGGGAGTCCCTGCGATATGATCCATATAGATCCGCGTTTTCTTCATCAATCGACTTCCTCCGTTCATTCCTTTTTCCACAAAAACTTTCAGGATCACCTTACAAAATTCAACTGAAACCGGGCTGCTTCGGATCCGGTCACAAGGCAAAATGGCAGGTACAACCAAAAAGCTAAAACATTCGTTTATACTTTTCCCCTTTGAAGGGAGTCAACAGAAAAGCGGCAACACCCACCAGCGGAAAGCACCTTGCACGAGGAAGCACAATCACGATAAATACCTGCCGCCATAGACTATTTTATGCTGGGCCTGTCTGTACTTCATCGATTTATCCTTGCATTCTTTCAGTGAGCATGCTAAGCAATACTCGATTTTCGCGTGATTTAGGGTAGGTTCGAGGACCTGAAACTCTTTCGGGGAACGAGATCTTAGTCACTGGGCATGGCGTTACTGCAATTCGAACAGGATTAAGGAGGAAAGATCATGAAGGTATTTTTGGGTGGGGTTATCGCGGCATTCTTGGGTCTGATCGGCATACTGATGTTTTTCGGTCCGTTCCTGCACCTTCTGGCCGGCGCTCTGCCGCTGATGCTGTTGCTCGGCGGCGCCATGGCAGCATATCTCGGTTATGACGAAGTCAAAGAGAAGCTTCCGTTCTCCAAGAGCAAAGCATCTGAAGAATCTGAGATCGGCGGCGATGCAGCCTACAGGCAGGAAGCAGAAAAATACAAACAGGAAGCGGAAAGACTGAAGGCCGAGCTCGACAAGGCCAAGGCCGAAAGCTAAAACCTGCTGCAACACGATCTTTCGCTGCATATAAAAAAACCGCCTTTCTTCACGAGGGCGGTTTTTTTATTCCCGGATGGAAAACGCGCTCGCGGGAACACCTCCACTGAATCCGGCTTTCTGTGGTTATCAAAGGGGAAAGGCCGTTCGCCCCGAGCTTTGAAGAGGCGAACGGCCTTTTTGAGGCCTTATCATGACCCTCGCAAGGCCGTTCCCCGCTCATGGGGCTATGAATGGGCCAGCGTCCAGTTTTCTCCCCACCCCATGTCCACCACCAGCGGCACAGACAGGGGCCAGACCCCTTCCATCGCTTCCCGCACCCATTGTCGGATTGACTCCAGCTCTTCCCCGGGAACCTCGAAAACCAGTTCGTCATGCACCAGCAGGAGCATCTTCGTCTTCAAGCGCCTCATTTCCAGGATCCCGTGGATATCGATCATGGCCTTTTTGATGAGGTCGGCGGCGGTCCCCTGGATGGGAGTGTTGATGGCGAGGCGCTCCCCCTGCTGCC
>DAIQOB010000352.1:0-3814 GCA_036788075.1 Syntrophobacteraceae bacterium | reverse complement strand
CCTTCTCGTCCGTTACGCCGACGAGAGTGGGAGCCTCCGCCAGGAGGAGTACGACCTCGTGGTCCTTTCCGTGGGCCTCGAAACCGCGCCCGAGGTGATGGAGCTCGCCCGCCGGATGGATATTCGGATCAACGACGGGAAATTTGCCGCGACGTCGCCCTTTGCGCCCGTCAGCACCACGCGGCCTGGTATTTTCGTCTGCGGCGCTTTCCAGGGGCCCAAGGACATTCCCCAATCCGTCATGGAGGCTTCTGCTGCCGCGGCCGAAACGGCCATGCTCCTCGCCCCGGTTCGAGGGTCGGCCATCAGTAAACCCGAGCCGGCACAAGAAATGGATCCCGGCGAGGTCGCTTCTCCCCGCATCGGCGTTTTTGTCTGCCATTGCGGCATCAACATCGATTCCGTGGTGGATGTTCCCGCCGTCAAGGAATAAGCCAAGACCCTTCCGCATGTGGCCTATGTGGAGGAAAGCCTCTTCACATGCTCACAGGATACCCAGGACCGCATGAAGGAGGCCATTCTGGAGAACCGGCTCAACCGTATTGTCGTGGCCTCCTGCTCGCCCCGAACGCACGAGCCTCTTTTCCAGCAGACGATCCAGGAGACCGGGCTCAACAAGTACCTCTTTGAACTGGCTAATATCCGCGACCAGGATTCCTGGGTGCACCACGATTTCCCCGAAGCCGCCACGGAAAAGGCCAAGGACCTGGTGCGCATGGCCGTCGCCAAGGTTGCTCTCCAGCAGCCGCTGGAAGAGGTCCGGCTCCCCATCACCCAGAGCGGTCTCGTCATCGGCGGTGGGGTTGCGGGGATGGAGGCGGCCCTGGCCCTCGCGGAACAGGGCTATCCCGTCACGCTGGTGGAGAAGAAAGACGTTCTGGGCGGGCATGGGCGCAAACTCCTGACCGCCTGGAGCGGCGAGCCCATTGCGCCCTACCTCGAAGGCCTCGTTAAAAAGGTGGAAAGCCATCCGAAGATTTCCGTCCGAACGAAGTCCTCACTGAAAGAAGTCACGGGGTTTGTCGGCAATTTCAAAACGACGCTGGAAGTGGATGGCCGTTCTGAAACCGTCGAGCACGGAGTCGCCGTTATCGCGGTGGGAGCGCATTCCTACAAGCCGTCGGAATATCAGTACGGACAGAGCGACCGGATTTTTCTCAATCTGGATATGGATCGAGCCATTGCCGAACGGCAGGATGCCGTCGTCAAGGCCCGGTCGGCGGTCTTCATCCAGTGCGTGGGATCCCGGGAGCCGGACCGTCCCTATTGCAGCCGGGTGTGCTGCAGCCACAGCATCGAAAACGCCATCCGCATCAAGGAGATCAACCCCGGCGCGGACGTGTACGTCCTCTACCGGGACATCCGCACTTATGGCCTGCGTGAAAACGTCTACCGGGAGGCGCGGGAGAAGGGAGTGCTGTTCATCCGGTTCGATGTGGACCGAAAGCCTCGAGTGGAGCTGGAGGGAGACGGGCTCAAGATCACGGTCTTCGATCCCATTCTTCAGCAGAATGTCGTGCTGCGCCCGGATATCCTGACGCTGGCGAGCGCCATCGAAACCCGGGACGTAGAACCCCTGGCGAAGATGTTCAAAGTACCCTTGAACCCAGAGGGATTTTTCCTGGAGGCCCACATGAAGCTCCGGCCGGTGGACTTTGCCACCGAGGGCGTCTATGTGGCGGGGCTGGCCCACTGGCCCAAGCCCACGGAAGAGTGCATCGCCCAGGCCAAGGCGGCGGCATCGAGGGCGGCCACGGTCCTCACGAAGGACTTCATTGCGGCGGGAGGCGTCGCGGCCTTCATCACGAAAGACCAGTGCATCGGATGCCAGGCCTGCCTGGAATGCTGTCCCTTCGGTGCCATCAGTTACCTGGAGCAGGAGGCCAAGTGCGAAGTGAACCAGGCGCTCTGCAAGGGTTGCGGGACCTGTGCGGCCACCTGTCCTTCCGAGGCGGTATCGCTCCTCGGATTCAGCCATCTCCAGCTGTACAGGCAGATTGACGAGGCGCTTTCCGCGTGAGCAGATCCCAGGCACAACAGACTTTGATTTGCTGCAACCGGCATTTGTGACTCAGCATAGAGGAAAAGAGGTGTCATCGTGGAAATGAAGAATTTCGAACCCAAAATCATAGCATTTCTCTGCAACTGGTGCAGTTATGCGGGAGCGGATCTGGCAGGGGTCAGTCGTTTGCAGTATCCGCCCAACATCCGCGTCATCCGGGTCATGTGCTCCGGGAGTGTCTCGCCGCACCACCTGTTGCACGCATTCCAAAAGGGCGCAGACGGCGTTCTGGTCGCAGGCTGTCACATCGGCGACTGCCACTATTTGAAGGGCAACTACATGACTATCAAGCGGGTGAAGTTTCTCGAAGGGCTGCTCCAATTTGCCGGCTATGAGCCCGAGCGGCTCCGCCTGGAATGGATTTCCGCTGCGGAGGGGATCAAATTCGCGGAGGTCGTGACGGGCTTTACGGAAAAAATCAAACAGCTTGGCCCGGCTCCATCCTTTGAAGCCGTTCCCGAAAGAGCGGCCGGTGTTTGAAGGCTTCCGGGCAGACGCGAACAGCCGACTAATAATTATATCATCCTTAACGAGTGCAACTTACCTTCGCAGGATCTGGACCTTATGAACACCAAAATAAAGCAAATTCTGGAAGATGGAAGGGTGGATGGATTCTGGGCCTACAGAACCACACATGGGTTTCCCTTTCCATGGCTTTTCACGCGGGAGAACATGGACGACCTGGAGCCCTGGCAAAGCTCCAAAGCGCGCTATCCCATCCTCAAGCTGCTCCTGGCGGAGGCGCGCAAGCATCCCGACAAGACCTACGGTGTCCTCGTGAGGGGATGCGAAGAGCGAGGCCTTCATGAGCTGTTCAAGTGGAACCAGCTGCAGCCGGATAAAGTCGTGGTCCTGGGACAGGCGTGCAGCCAGGGATTGGCTGCCCACTGCGAATGCTGGAAGCCCTTTCCCGAGGAAATTCACTTTGGAGCGCCGGCCGATCCGGTCGTTGAAAGCCGCAAAGTGAAGGAGCTGCAGGCCATGGAACCCGAGGCCAGGCAGCAATGGTGGCTTTCCCACCTGAACCGTTGCATCCGATGCCATGGCTGCCGGGATGTGTGCCCCGTCTGTTTTTGCACCGAATGCACGCTGCAGCACAATGCTCTGATCCCGGGAGAAAAGCTCCCGCCCGATACTTCGTTCCACCTGGTGCGGGCTGTCCACATGGGGGGCCGCTGCATCGATTGCGGACTGTGTGAGGAAGTCTGTCCGGCCGGGATTCCGCTGCGATCTCTCTACAAGGAGGTGAATCTGCTGGTGGAAGGTATTTTTGGATACAAACCGGGCGCCGCCGACGGCAAATCTCCTTTTTCCTTCCTGGGTGAAGAGATGCTGCTGCCGTCCGGTCCGCGGTGAGAGTGTCAGTGGAATGGGTTGATCATCATTGGATGCTGATGATGACGTCATTGCGGCATGCTTTGAGCCGGAATCCAGGCGCACAGCAAATGCTCCGGCTACCGCTTTTCGCCCGTATGACGGGGAAGAACGGACACCCTTTCTGGTGGAGTTGTACGAAGGAATTCCAAGGCTTCTCAAACAAACAGGAGCAAAAAGATGAGCGAAGCATTTGAACCGAAAATTCTGGCATTTCTGTGCAACTGGTGCTCCTATGCGGGGGCGGATCTTGCCGGGGTGTCCCGCTTCCAATATCCACCCACGATTCGAGTCATGCGCACCATGTGCTCCGGGCGTGTCGATTCCTCCTACATTTTGGAGGGTCTAAAAGACGGCTTCGATGCGGTCTTCGTCTTC
>DAIQOB010000351.1:0-3834 GCA_036788075.1 Syntrophobacteraceae bacterium | reverse complement strand
CAGAACGATGACCTCCACGTTGGGATGCTCCGTCTTGACCCGGCGCAGGACTTCCAGGCCGTCCACACCGGGCATTTTAAGGTCGAGAACCATGACCTCGGGCTCTTCCTCGTCCACCATCGAAAGGGCCTCGGCACCGTCGTAGACGGCAGCCGCCCCCATGGAGCGCATCTGCAGTCTCTCGGAGAGGGTCTGAGCGAATTCCCGTTCATCGTCCACCACCAGGACCTTCGAGGGCAGGGGAACGTCAAAATCGAACTTCCGATAGATATCCGTTTGATAGTAGCCGGAGCCCACCTTGGTCTGGACGCCCTTCACCCCGGGCACGTCCTGAACGATGCGCTTCAGCTCCTCTTCCAGGGAGGAGAGCATGAGCACGTGCTTGTTGATGACCAGCGTCACCTCGCCCTCTTTGGCGGAAACGGAGACATAATGCCCCTCCTTGACGAGCTTCATTTCCACCTGAGCTGCCAGATTGAAATCCTCCACCGCCAGGCGGGACTTATCCGAAACCTTGAGGACATCCTTTTTCACGTTGGTGAATATGAGAGCGGCCGCTTCTTCCACGCTGGTCTTGTCCATGGGAATGAGCATATCGTAGAATGCCGGGTTCCAGGGATCCTTCTGATTGAAGAGGTGCTCCACCCAGAGGACCCTGCTTTCATCTTCCTTGTGGATCGTTTTCAGCGCGTCCTTTTCAGAGAGGGATTCCCTTTCTGCGGCCACGGAGACCCGATACTTGAGGTCCGCAATGAGGCAAACCTTGAGGACGTGGGAAATGTCGGCAGGGATCATGAGGCCTGAAAATCCCCTCAACAGCAGATTGTCCCTGGATTTCAGGATCTGGGCCAGGGTCATCTTGAGGGAGGCCAGGGAGCGCTCTTTTTCATGAGTGAATTTATTGAAGACGGAAGTCTTACCCATGAGGGCCTTCGTCAATTTACCCTCGTCCGTCCCGAACTGAGTACTTGCTTCAGCGATCAGCGCTTCCTCGTTCATCAATGTATAGCCCGACATTTCAACGACTTTTCGGGCCACTTCCTCGCCATTACAATGGGAGCCGCTAAAAAGAGTGATGACAGACATGGTATCTTATCCTCCAGAAAAAGGGCGGAACGGCCTTTGTCATGATCTCAACGAATGAAACAAACCGACAACAGGGGACATGCCTCCTCGTTGCACTGGGTATGCGCCCGCTTGTGCACGATCTCGACCGCCTGCTGCATGGTGGGGAAGATGTTTTCCTCGCCTATCTTTTCATATAAGTGGGTGCGTTTCATCACTGCAAGGACTTTTTCGTTGACCCCCGTAAAAGAGATGTCGTAGCCGGCGCTCCGAATGCGATCGACGATGAGGGAGAGCATTTCTTCCCCGGACGCATCCAGATCGTTGATGGCGTTGCTCACGATAAGAATGTGCTTGAGCTCCCTTTTTTTCAGCATCAAATCGGAAATCTGGTCTTCCAGATACCCGGCATTGGCGTAGAACAGGGAGCCTTCAAAGCGAATCATGGCAATATGCCTGCATTCCTTGAGACCGAATTCCTTGGCGCTCCGGTACGATCGATCCGGGGACATGGAAAGGGTCGTGACTTTGGGGCGCATGCTCTTGTAGAGGAACATGCCCAGGGAGAGCAGCACGCCCACCATGATTCCCTTGTCCAGGTGCGGCGCAGAGATGAGGGTGCAGATGAAAGTGATGATGGAAAAGAGACCGTCATACCATTGAGCCTTCCAGGCATGGATGAAACCGCTCAGGTTGAGCAGGCCGGTGACCGCCATCATGATGACCGCCGCCAGAACGGATTGAGGCAAGTGATAAAGGAGAGGTGTGAAAAAGAGGAGCACAATCCCCACGGTGAGGCTCGTAAAGACACTGGAGAGGCCGGTAACGGCTCCCGTTTGAATGTTCACCGCCGACCGTGAAAAAGAGCCGGACACCGGAAAGCTTTTTCCGAAGGCCCCCAGGATATTGGCCAGTCCCTGTCCGATGAGCTCCTGGTTGGGGTCGAGGCGCTGACCCGTTTTGGCGGCCATGGCTTTGGCGATGGAGATGGCTTCCATAAATCCCAGCAGGGAGATTATGGCCGCAATGGGCAGCAGGTGCAGGGCGATCTTGAAATCGATCTTGGGGAAGCTGAGGGACGGCAAACCTGCCGGAATGGCCCCGATGACGCTTCCTCCCCCCTTCATGGGCAAGGCATTGAGATCCAGCGCCTTGTTCCCCACGCGCAGCCTCCAGACCCGCCCGTCGGTGCGGACTCCCGGCGGCTCCTGCCCCCGGATGTGGAACGTGAGCTTCCCATCCGGGTCCTGCACGCCCACAAAGAGAAATTCCCGCAGCTTCGTTCTCAAAACGTGGGCGTCTTCCTTGAGCTGTTCCATGCGGGTGGAAGCGACCAAAGCCTGGTGCTGCAGATCCAGGTAGGGGGTCGAACGGGGCCCGTAGGAGTGCTCGGCCTCGGCAATTTTGCCGGTAAGGGTTGCCCGGTCCGCGCCGAGCTTTTCATTTTCCTTCACCGCCGCATTGAAATCGGCGATCAGCTTCTGCGCATCCTCCGAAACGATGGCCTGGGCGGGGGCGTTGGCATTGTGCTCGTAGCCGGTGGCCCAGGAGATGACAGTGGTGACGACGACAGCCGCCAGAACATAGGGAATCCGTTTATCCAGGCGTTTCAAGCCGTACATGATGGCAAACGCCAGGACTCCCAGTCCCAGGGTGGGCCAGTGGGTGTAATCCATCGCCGCGCGAAGGACCCGGTAGATGGTTTCGTAATGATGCTCCGCACTGTCTACGGACACATTGAACATTTTGTCCAGCTGTGATGTTGCGATGATGATGGCGCCGGCATTGGTGAAGCCGTTCACCACGGGGTGGGAAAGAAAATTCACCACCAGGCCCAGGCGCAGGACCCCGAGAGTCAGCTGAAAGATTCCTACGATCAGCGCCAGGAGAATGGCATAAGCGATGAAGGCCTCGCTTCCGGTAGTGGCCATGGGGCCCAGGGCTGCAGAGGTCATGAGGGACACGATGGCCACAGGACCCGTGGCCAATTGCCGACTGGAGCCGAACAGGGCCGCCAGAAAGGGCGGAAGCAAGGACGCATACAGGCCGTAGTGCACGGGCATTCCAGCAAGCTGTGCATACGCCATGGACTGGGGAATCAAAATCAACGCCACTGTGAGGCCGGACACGAAGTCCAGTCGCAGGGTCATGAGGTTCACGTCCTTGAACCAGTCGATAAACGGAAAGATTCGCCGTATCATAAATCCAATGTCCTCCCACCCTCATGCTTGTGCCGAATCACTTTTTCCCGAAGTGTGCGCTCATCCGTCAGCACGGAGTCGCCCCCAAAACCGCCCACTCACAACTGCCCCCCCGGAATGCCACCTTTCTCTGAATCGAAAGCAATGCCTTTCATTGTCCTTGCACCGACTCCATTGCCTTGCGGATTTTTTCTATGAGTTCCCCAATGTTCAAAGGCTTCACCAGATAATCGAACGCACCCAGACGCATGCCTTTCATCCCGTCCTGGGTGGAGCTGTGCCCGGTGAGTAAAATGACCGGGATGTGGGGATGCCGCCGTCTGATGCGATCCAGTACCTCCAGGCCCCCCATGCCCGGCATCATCATGTCGAGCACCACCACCTGGGGGGGATCCTCCTCGATCAGGCGCAAAGCCTCCTGTCCATCGAAAGCCGTTTGGGATTGTACGCCCCGCAAATGCAGTCGCTCGGAGAGCGTCGTGACAAATTCCTTCTCGTCGTCCACCAGAAGCACTTTCCATTCGTTCATGGTGTTTAAGCTCCCACTCCGTTCTTGGGTTTCTTGGGC
>DAIQOB010000350.1:0-3836 GCA_036788075.1 Syntrophobacteraceae bacterium | reverse complement strand
CAGGGCGAACGGACAGCAAAACAAAATGTTAAGAAATATATGCTCAGGTACTTAAATGAGCTTTCGTCTTTCCACTATCCACGATCATCATGCATTAAAAACCAGGAAGGGGCAATGGGTAACGACGAGCGGTCGCAATTCGTGAGCAGTGGCATACCGGCGCTGGACAGAGTCATTGAGGGGCTCCGCCTGGGCGACAATGTGGTCTGGCAGGTAGACGGCCCGGAAAACTATCTGAAGGTGGCTCGTCCCTTTGTGAAGCAGGCCCTCCACGAAGGGCGGACGACGGTGTATGTGCGCTTTGCGCCGCACGAGAGCATCTTTTTCCCTCCTCAGGACGGCCTCGAAGTGGCGGAGGTCGATCCCCGACCGGGCTTCGATTCCTTCAGTGCCCAGGTCAATCAAGTCATCGAAGAGAAGGGAATCGGGGCCTTCTATGTTTTCGACAGCCTGTCGTCCCTGGTGGAGGAATGGGCCACGGATGAGCTCCTGGCCAATTTTTTTCAGGTCACCTGTCCCTATCTGCACGAACTGGACACGGTGGCCTACTTCGCTCTCACGCGCGGGAGGCATTCCCACAGCGCCGTAGCCCGCATCCGGGATACCACCCAGGTTCTCATCGACCTTTATCATGTGAAGGGCGAGCTGTACATTCACCCCCTCAAGGTATGGGATCGGTATTCCTCTGAAATGTTCCTGCCTCACCTTTTCACGGAAGGATCCCTGACCCCTGTTTTTCAGAGCGGCGATGCCTCTCAGCTCTCACTCAGGGCGAGGAAGCTTCCGTTGAGAGTCCGGGCCGATTCCATAGCACCCTGGGACAGCGTGTATCGAAAGCTTTCCCAGTATGATGAGGAGGAATTGCAGGAACTGGAGCACACGGGCGAGATCCAGGCCCTCAAACAGGAGCTCTCCCGCATGATCATCGGGGGCGACCCGGGCTTCAGGCGCCTTTCCGACGAATATTTCACTCTGCACGATCTCCTTGAAATCAGGAACAGGCTCATCGGGTCAGGCCGCATCGGTGGAAAGGCGGCGGGGATGCTCCTGGCCCGGAGCATCCTCCGCAAGGCTCCCGGCGGCGTAGATTTTTCCCGGGTAATGGAGGAGCATGATTCGTTCTACATCGGTTCGGACGTTTTCTTCACGTTTCTCATCCACAACGACCTGTTCCGCCTGAGGCTCCGCCTCACGCGGAACTCCAGGATTTCCACCGCGGAATTCGAGCGCGTGGAGGCGCGTTTTCTCGAAGGACGGTTCCCGGGCGAAATCATGGAGCAGTTCAAAGACCTTCTGGACTACTTCGGGCAGGCCCCCATCATCATACGGTCCAGCAGCCTGCTGGAAGATGGCTTCGGCAATGCCTTCGCCGGAAAATACCGCAGCGAATTCTGTGCCAACCAGGGCAACCCCGAGGCCAGGCTGGAAGACTTCCTGCGGGCGGTGAAGCTGGTCTATGCCAGCGCCGTGCATCCCGACGCGCTTGCCTACCGGCGGGAGCGGGGCCTGGGCGAATCGGACGAGCAGATGGCCATCCTGGTCCAGCGCGTTTCCGGGATGCGCCGCAAGAATTTTTTCTTTCCGTCCCTGGCCGGCGTTGCCTTTTCCCACAACCTGTATCGGTGGACGGATCGCATCGACCCGAGCCAGGGAATTGTCCGGCTCGTCTTTGGCCTGGGCACCCGGGCGGTCAACCGCGTGGGAGGCGATTATCCGCGATTGATTGCCGTCAGCCATCCCCGGCTCCGCCCTGAAGTCGGATCGAGGATTGCCTTCTACTCCCAGCGTGAAGTGGATGTGCTGGATTTGGCTCAGAACGAATTTTGCATCCTGCCCCTCGTCGACATCCTGCAGGGGGAACCCTATCCGGCCCTGGATCTCTTCGTTTCCACCCTCCAGGACGGTTACATCCGCGATCCCGAGGGGGTTCTCATCGGAAGCCCCGAAGCCTGTGTTCTCACCTTCAACAACCTTCTGAACCGTACGGAATTCATGAGGTATATGAAGGACCTGCTGTCGAAGCTGGAAGCGGCCTACGGGTATCCCGTGGACGTGGAGTTCACCGCTTCCATCGATTCCCACGGGAGTCCGAGGATCAATGTCGTTCAGTGCCGTCCCATGAGGGTTCCCAGCCCGATGGAAGATGTCGTGCTGCCGGCGAGAGTCCCCAGGGAGCTGCTTCTCTTCCGGGCCGGCCGCATCATCTCGGGCGGGGTCGTGAACGACATCAAATATATCCTCTATATTGACCCGAAAGCCTATGCGAAGCAGGCACCCCTGGAGATCAAGCAGGAAATGGGGCGTATCATCGGTGAGATCAACCGGCACCCGGACCTGGCTCAGGATCGTGTCATCATGATGGGCCCAGGGAGATGGGGGAGCTCCAACATCATGCTGGGAGTCAACACGACCTATTCGGACATCAACCATGCTTCTGTCCTGGTGGAGGTTGCCCGCGAGGAGGCCGGGCACGTGCCCGATGTCTCTTTCGGAACCCACTTTTTTCTCGACCTGGTGGAATCCCAGATCATTTACCTGCCAGTCTATCCCGACGACCCCGAGGCTGACTTCAACGTTACGTTTTTCGAGGAGGCCCCCAACAGCCTCCAGCGATTCGTCCCCGCCGCTGAAAAATTCGAGGAATTCATCAAGGTCATCGATGTCCCCTCGGCTGCGGGAGGGCGCTATGCCCAGGTGGTGGCGGACGCGCGTCAGGGCAAAGCGCTCTGTTTTCTGCACGCTGCGGAGACGCTGCGGCGTGCAGGTGGTTCCTGAGGACCTTCTTGAAGAAATCGAGTAGACCATGAGAGAGATCGATCTCACAGAAATAGAAGGCTTCCAGGTCGGGCATGCGCAGGACCTGAAGGCTGCGACCGGCTGTACGGTCATTCTTTGCCGGGAGGGAGCAACGGCTGGAGTCGACGTCCGAGGCGGGGCTCCCGGCACTCGGGAGACGGACCTTCTGAATCCGGTCAACCTGGTCCAGAAGATCCATGCCGTTCTTCTGTCCGGAGGCAGTGCATTCGGGTTGGATGCTGCCGGTGGCGTCATGCAATACCTGGAGGAGCGAGGGATCGGTTTCGATGCTCAGGGTATCAAGGTCCCTCTGGTGTGCGCGGCTGTGCTTTTCGACCTGCCCATCGGCGACCCGGCGGTCCGGCCGGACCGTGCCATGGGGTATCAAGCGTGTTTGAATGCCGGTTCCGGCGGTTCAGCCCAGGGAAATGTCGGCGCAGGAACTGGAGCTACAGTGGGAAAGATGTGCGGCATGGCCCGGGCCATGAAAAGCGGGCTGGGAAGCTTCGCCCTGCAGGCCGGAGACTTGAAGGTCGGCGCCATCGTTGCCGTCAATGCTCTGGGGGATGTCCTTGACCCGGAGACCGGGGAGCGTCTCGCCGGATTGTTGACGGAAGACCTGAAAGGGCTGGCGGATACGGAGGAAGCTCTTGCAAAGGCCTATGCCGAAAAGATGGACTTTTCCGGAGGCAACACCACCATCGGCGTCGTAGCCACCAATGCTGCTCTCACCAAGGCTGAGGCCGCCAAAGTGGCTTCCATGGCTCAGAATGGATTCGCGCGTGCCCTGAGACCCGCTCACACCCTGTTCGACGGAGACACCGTTTTTGCCATGGCAACGGGCGAGGTCCAGGCCGATGCGACCGTCGTCGGCCTGCTGGCCGCCCGGGTCGTCGAAAGAAGCATCGTGGCGGCGGTGAAGAGCGCGCGATCCCTTTGCGGCTTGAAGTGCTGGGCCGATTTTCACAGCATGGAAGGTTAAGGCAATGATACGTTTCATTCATGCCGCCGATGCGCATATTGACAGTCCCATGAAGGGT
>DAIQOB010000349.1:0-3839 GCA_036788075.1 Syntrophobacteraceae bacterium | reverse complement strand
ATACAACTCCACCAAAGATCACTTGCCGCCTCAGACAATCAGCGCTCTTCAGCGCTCCGTCAGCGTACTCAGCGTTCCAAAGGAAAAAATATGCCCAAATCGGCTCTCATCACCGGCATCACCGGCCAGGACGGCGCCTATCTCGCCGAATTCCTGCTCGAAAAAGGATACACCGTCCACGGTGTCAAGCGCCGCGCCTCCTCCTTCAATACCCAGCGGATCGACCATCTCTACGAAGATCCTCACGTGGAAAACCGCCGGTTCATTCTTCACTACGGAGACCTCACCGATGCCACCAACCTGATCCGCATCATCCAGGAGGTCCAACCCGACGAGATCTACAACCTGGCGGCGCAGAGCCACGTTCATGTCTCTTTCGAATCTCCCGAGTACACCGCCAACGCCGATGCCCTGGGCACCCTGCGCCTCCTGGAAGCCATTCGCATCCTGGGGCTGGAAAAGAAAACCCGTTTCTACCAGGCTTCCACTTCGGAGCTGTACGGATTGGTGCAGGAAGTCCCGCAGACCGAAAAAACCCCTTTTTATCCGCGTTCCCCCTATGCCTGCGCCAAGCTCTACGCCTACTGGATCACGGTCAATTACCGCGAGGCCTACGGAATCTACGGCTGCAACGGCATCCTCTTCAACCACGAATCCCCCCTGCGCGGCGAAACCTTCGTCACCCGCAAGATCACCCGCGCCCTGGCCCGCATTTACCTGGGCCTGCAGGATTGCCTCTACCTCGGCAACTTGAACGCCCGGCGCGACTGGGGCCATGCCCGGGATTATGTGGAGATGCAGTGGCTCATGCTGCAGCAGGAAGCGCCGGACGATTATGTCATCGCCACGGGGGAGCAGCATTCGGTACGGGAATTCGTACAGACCGCGGCCAGGGAGCTGGGCCTGGCCCTCGCCTTCGAAGGTGACGGCGTGGATGAGCGCGGCGTGAACCTGGCCAATGGAAAGACCGTCGTCTCCGTGGACCCCCGCTATTTCCGGCCAACAGAAGTGGAGACACTGCTCGGCGACCCGTCCAAGGGCAAAGTCAAGCTGGGATGGTCTCCCAAGGTCGGCTTCGAGGAGCTGGTGCGTGAGATGGTCCGGGCCGATCTGGAAGAGGCTAAAAAAGAAGAGCTGTGCCTTCGGGCGGGATTTGCTGTCAACACCCCGCAGGAATAGGGATATGCCGCAGCAGATGGTCGAAAAAAATCATGAATCCTAAGGAAAAAATCTTCGTTGCCGGAGCCGCCGGGATGGTTGGCAGCGCCCTCGTGCGCGCCCTGGTGGCTCAGGGCTTTGAAAATATTGTCGGTTCCATCCACCGCTCCAGGCCGCCCCTGGATGCCGGGGCCGAAGAGCGCATGCGCCTCGTGCCCCTGGACCTGCTGGATCAGCAGGCCGTACGGAAGTTTTACACCCGCGAACGCCCCGCCCATGTTTTCCTGGCCGCGGCCAGGGTGGGGGGAATCCACGCCAACAACACGTATCCGGCGTCCTTTATCCACGAAAATCTGGTCATACAGTCCAACATCATTCACGGGGCCTACGAATGCGGGGTCAGCCGGCTCCTCTTTCTGGGTTCGTCGTGCATCTATCCCAAACTGGCCCCGCAGCCCATGCGCGAGGAGGACCTGCTGACAGGTCCCCTGGAGCCGACCAACGAGCCTTACGCCCTGGCCAAGATCGCCGGGATCAAGACTTGCGAGTCCTACAACCGCCAGTACGGCACGCGGTTCGTGGCGGTCATGCCGACCAACCTCTACGGGCCGGGCGATAATTTTCATCCACAAAATTCCCATGTGCTGCCCGCCCTTTTGCGCCGCTTTCATGAGGCGCGCCAAAACCGCGCCCAACAGGTCACCGTGTGGGGAACAGGCAAGGCCATGCGCGAATTTTTGCACGTGGACGACATGGCCGAAGCCTGCCTTTTCGTCATGAACCTGCCCGATGACGTGCTGCAGCGCGAACTGCTCTCCTACCCCAGACCCTGCTTTGTCAACGTGGGCACCGGGCAGGATGTGACCATCCGCGAACTGGCCGAAACCGTGGCCGCTACCGTGGCCTACAAGGGAGAGCTGATCTTTGACGCGTCCAAACCCGATGGGACGCCACGCAAGCTCCTGGATGTCTCCCGGCTCGCGGCTCTGGGGTGGACCGCACGGTCCGGGCTGGAAGAAGGCATCCGCAGCACCTATGCGTGGTTTCTAAAAAATGAGGCGCAGGCGCGGCTGGGCTGAATCGTTCGATACATTCAGTGTGTCGACTCGGTCCGATCCCATCTACACGCCAGGCAGGATGCCGGGACGCAGACGGATCGCTGGAAACCACTAGCGATACAGAAGGCCATTTACAGTGGAAGCTCACTTTGGTTAAAATACTTTTCAAGAAAGCAACAACGGTCGACCTCCTGCGAAAATTCAACGAAATTCTTGAAACAATGTGACAGAATATATAGTAATCCTTATGAATTATAAAACTCAACGTCTTTCAGCGCCCAGTCAGCATCATTAGTCTCTCTAAGGAGAGTCCCATGAACATTGCAGAGGTCATCTGCCGTGAAGCCAACCGTCTTCCGGAGAATCTGGCTTATGAGGTGCTTGACTTCATCCAGTACCTTCAATTCAAACACGCACTGAGGGATTCCACCGGTGATTCTTTAAAAACCGCACAACAACCGGTGATGAACCGAATTTGGGATAACCCCGAGGACGAGGTTTGGAATGAACTGTAACCCCGGTGATCTCGTCGGCATACCTTTTCCCTATTCGGATCTGAGGACAAAGAAGCGGAGACCGGTCTTAGTGATCACCTTCCCGGATCACCACGGCGACTTCATTGGACTTGCGGTCACTTCAGTCCCTGCACAAGGCTGGACTGTTCCGATTGACGAGCAGTCCATGGCCTCGGGCCGCCTTCCCAAACCGACTTGGATTCGTTGCGATAAGGTGTTCACTCTGCAACAAGAAGACATCGCGGGAGGCTATGGGACACTGAAGGCTGAAGCATTTCATGAAGCGATGCGGGTAATGTGCAGTGGGCTCGGTTGCCGCTGAAATCCTCCACCGGATGCAGAGCCCCCCTTATTCAATGAGATACACATGGGCACATGCTGACGAACGTTGCTACGTAGCCTCCCCCTCCCTAAAAAAATCAGCGTTTTTCAGCGCCCTGTCAGCGTCATCAGCGTCCCAGTTGGACTGGATGGGATAAAGGGATAGCCATGCACACCGTTACACTCGAACAAGCGGATAAAGATTTAAAAGGCATCATGCAGAGAGCCATCCGGGACAAAGACGAAGTGATCATTGCGTCCGATGAAGGTGCCGTCGTTGTTTTGGATGAGGTCGAGTGGTCGAACATCAAAGAGACACTTCGCCTGCTCAGCGATAAGCGGTCCCTGGCCGCCTTGCTCGAATGCCATGGACTGAGAGACAGAGGAGAACGCCCGGAAGGTATAAGCCCCGAGGAAGCCTTCAAAACGGGATATTGAAAATCACCGTTCAAAAGACTCCTTACGTAAATTCCGCTCTCGCCGTACGAAGCAAAACTCCTGAGGCTATCTCATTTTATCCAAATATATCAATAGCTTTACCCATGTCGGCGCACCGACACCCATAGCATTGACGCCTCACAAAAATGCCACCCCATCTGCAGATTGCGCAAACCTGACAGCAACCATTCCCAACCACATGATATGTTTTTTAATCTGTGAAAATCTGCGTAATCCGCGGATAAAAAGAGAGAATTTGTTGCGACTTGTAACCTGCCTCACCATCAGCCTTCTGCTCTTTCTGTCCAACGTCGCCTTTGCCCAGGACATGGCCGAACTGGAAGTGGAC
>DAIQOB010000348.1:0-3842 GCA_036788075.1 Syntrophobacteraceae bacterium | reverse complement strand
CCTCTTCAAACGCCACACGAGCTCCAGCGACGTGGCGGGAACGGGCCTGGGGCTTAGCATTGTGCGGGAAATCGCTGAGCGGCACGGAGGCAAAGTCTGGGCGGAGCCAGGCCAGAGAGGTGGAACCGTCTTCTACATTGCCCTTCCTCGGGAAGTGCAGGAAGAGCGATCCCTTTCCCAGGCCGGATGATCCGTGCAGCAACGGTCATGAACACGACGGTTTCCAACCCCGTCAATAAAATCCCCCCTGTCCCCCTTTGCAAAAGGGGGATTGAGGGGCATTTTCACGGTAATCAACATGTTGTCGTTGAGCGCGAAACAGAACACGCATAAGGAGTAAAAAATGCCCGAATTCACGTATCAGGATCCCTTTCCCCTCGGAAAAGACAACACAAAGTACAGGCTGCTGACCAAAGACTATGTCTCGGTCGCCGGTTTTGAAGGAAAAGAAATTCTCAAAGTCGATCCGGAAGGGTTGACTTTCCTCGCCAATAGCGCCATGCGGGATGTTTCTTTCCTGCTCCGGCCCGCACACTTGGAAAAAGTGGCCGCCATTCTGGATGACCCCGACTCTTCACCCAACGATCGTGGTGTGGCTGTCGCCATGCTGCGCAATGCCGAAGTCGCCGCCAAAGGAGTGCTTCCCCTCTGCCAGGACACGGGAACGGCCACTATCGCCGGTAAAAAGGGCCAGCAGGTCTGGACGGGCGCCAATGACGCAGAATATCTTTCCAAAGGCGTATACAAGACCTATACGGAAGAAAACCTTCGGTACTCCCAGACCATACCCCTGAACATGTACGACGAGAAGAACTCCGGCACCAACCTCCCCGCGCAGATCGATCTCTATGCCACGGACGGCATGGAATACAAGTTCCTTTTCGTAGCCAAGGGGGGCGGTTCGGCCAACAAAACATATCTGTACCAGGAAACCAAGGCACTGCTGAACCCCGCAAGTCTGGAAAAGTTCCTCGTGGAAAAGATGAAGACCCTCGGCACGGCAGCTTGCCCCCCCTACCATCTGGCCTTCGTCATTGGCGGGACTTCGGCGGAAGTGTGCCTGCGCACGGTCAAGTACGCATCTACGGGCTACCTGGATGCCCTGCCGACCGTGGGCAATGAGGGGGGCCAGGCCTTCCGTGACCTGGAGCTGGAAGAAAAGCTGCTCCAAGCCGCCTGCAAGTGCGGCTTTGGCGCACAGTTCGGCGGCAAGCACTTCGCTCTCGATGTGCGTGTCATTCGGCTACCCCGCCATGGGGCCTCCTGCCCTGTGGGCATGGGAGTATCCTGTTCGGCGGACCGAAACATCAAGGCCAAGATCAACAGGGACGGCATCTGGCTGGAGGAGCTCGAAACCAATCCCGGCCGTTTCATCCCCGAAAAGTACCGTGGCAAGCACGAGCATGGAGTCGTGAAGATCGATCTCAATCGCCCCATGAAAGAGATCCTCGCCGAGCTGACCCGCTATCCCGTGACCACCCAGCTTTCCCTCACGGGCACCATCATTGTCGGCCGCGACATCGCACACGCCAAGCTCAAAGAGCGCATTGACAGAGGGGAAGGTCTGCCCCAGTACATGAAAGACCATCCCATCTATTACGCCGGTCCAGCCAAGACGCCTCCGGGCATGCCGTCGGGCTCCTTCGGCCCCACCACCGCAGGCCGCATGGATTCCTACGTCGACCTTTTCCAGGCCCACGGCGGATCCCTCATCATGATCGCCAAGGGCAACCGCAGCCAGCAGGTGACGGATGCGTGCAAGAAGCACGGCGGCTTCTACCTGGGCTCCATCGGCGGCCCCGCCGCACTTCTGGCCCAGGAGAACATCAAGAAGGTCGAAGTGCTCGAATACCCCGAACTGGGAATGGAAGCCATCTGGAAAATCGAGGTGGTGGATTTCCCGGCCTTCATCCTGGTGGACGACAAGGGGAACGATTTCTTTCAGCAGCTCACCTGCTGAAACGGCTGAATCGGTGGTGTAAGCTCATAAACCACCATCAGAGTCATTGAGCCCAGATCCAGGGGGCCCGAGCCGGTCAGGCCCCCTGGATTTCTTTTCCGTACAGACTTTAGCGGCTTTCCGTCGCCTTGGTCTTTTCCTTCGCTTCCACGACGCAGTAGAGGCCTTTCCCGGTCATGGCCGGTTTGAAGCAGTGGTTATCTGAAAGGCACGTCGACTTGCGGGTATCGCCGGATTTCCACCGGTTGACGAGATTCGGTTCACGGATGAGAGGGCGCGAAAGGGAGACAAAGTCCGTCAGTCCCTCCTCCACGAACTTTGCAGCCACCTCGTAGGAACGGATGCCCCCCACAAGCATGAGCGGTATGCGGATCTTGTCCTTGAACAGGCGGGCTTCCTGCCGGTAGTAAACCTCTTTGTCCGGTGATTCCAGCTTCCCTACCCGCACTGGACTGAGCTTTGCCCCGGAATGAGCGGTTCCTCCACTCAACTCGACGGCATCCATCCCGGCCTGTTCCAGGAGGGAAGCCACACGGACCATTTCCTCGGCGTTCATGCCTCCTTCCACAAAGTCCCGGGCATTCA
The DNA here is from genome assembly GCA_036788075.1 of Syntrophobacteraceae bacterium. GTDB lineage: Bacteria > Desulfobacterota > Syntrophobacteria > Syntrophobacterales > Syntrophobacteraceae > Desulforhabdus. The sequence continues at coordinate 1,297 of DAIQOB010000348.1, read as the reverse complement.
TCTTGATGAGCACCGGAAGGTCGGGGCCTACGGCTTTGCGTATGCTGTCGTAGACTTCCAGGACAATGCGCGCCCGATTTTCGATGCTTCCGCCATAGGCATCCTGTCGTTTATTGTAAAAAGGAGACAGGAACTGGCTCAAAAGATATCCATGGGCGCTGTGGATCTGGACGGCATCGAAGCCGGCCTTCTTTGCCCGCTCGGCTGCCTGGCCAAAGGCATGGACAAGGCGGGAAATGTCTTCCAGGGTCGCTTCCCGACCACGAGGACCCTTTTCCCCCTCCCAAACGGATGGACCGACAGGGGGCAATCCTGTCAGGGCCTCCACGGCATTACAGCCGGCATGAGCCAGTTGGAGGGCCATTTTGCCCCCGGCTTGGTGGACGGCAGCCGTCATGCGGGCCAGAGCGGGTATCAGAGCGTCATCATAAATCCCGAGCTGCCCGGGTCCTGCCTGCCCCTCGCGGCTGACATACGCGTGCCCGGAAATGATCAAACCGACTCCTCCGTCCACGAGCTGCACCATCATGTCGGTGAGCTTCCGAGTACAGGAACCGTCTTCTGTCGACATGCCTTCCCAGGTGGCGGAACGCACGAAACGATTCTTCAGGGAGAGACTGGAGATGCGCATGGCATCGAAAGGATTGGACATGATTTGTGCTCCTCCATCAAAAATATTTCAGCAATTCAATGGGATCAAAAGGTTAAACTGTTATTCCAAGCTTATCATCATCACCTGAGCACTTGCTTTGCACCAGAAATATGAGCACAATACTTCAAATACAAAAAAAGCGAAAGGACGGCGGGCAGGAGGAGGCTCTGGAGCATTTGAGCCCTCACGAGACAGGGAAATTACGGTCATCTCCAGAGCAAGCTTCTGCAGAGGACGATGCGGGAGCGTTTTTCATCCAGACCTTTTGAGGTGGACGGCAAGAGGTATGCAGAAGGATTCGAATCAAGAGTTGAAACGGAAGGCCGCCGTCAAGGCGGTGGAATGCATCGAAAGCGGCATGGTCGTGGGAATCGGCCATGGCAGTACCGCCATGGAAGCGCTTCATTGCCTGGCGTCCCATTTGAAAGATGGCCGGCTCCAGGACATAGTGGCTGTACCCTGTTCGACCCTGATGATCGAGGAGTCGCAGCGCCTGGGCATCCCTCTCAGCACGCTGGATGAACATCCCGTCGTGGATCTCACCATCGACGGCGCGGATGAGGTCGACCCACAGCTGAATCTCATCAAAGGGGGAGGAGGTGCTTTTCTGCAGGAAAAAATCCTCGCGGAAGCCAGCCGACGGGA
>DAIQOB010000347.1:0-3847 GCA_036788075.1 Syntrophobacteraceae bacterium | reverse complement strand
CGTGCGATACCTTCCACGACAGGGTCCGCCGCTTCGAGATGGCTGGGATTGCTCACCAGCAGGATCCTGAGGGCTTTGCCTTGCCTCGTTGCGATGTCCGTCATGTATCCTTTGTGGTACTTGACATCTCCGCTGCCCACCAGGGATTCGGGATCGTAGTTGTCTTCAAACTCGCAGAAGATCGCTTCATACAGCTTCATGAGAATGTTTACCTGAACATTCAGGCGTCCCCGGTGGGCCATCCCGAGGATGACTTCGCGGCAGTCTCCCTGCGCCAGGTGCTGCAGGAGGGCATCCAGCATGGGGATGACGGTCTCGGCGCCTTCGAGAGAAAATCGCTTTTGACCCAGGTATTTGGTGTGGAGGAATTGCTCAAAAAGTGTCGCCTGGCACAGCTTGTTCAGAATGCGAACCTTGGCTCCGGTATCCAGTTGCGGCCGATTGCGCGCGGGTTCCATGCGTTCCTGAAGCCAGCGGCGCTCTTCAGGGTCTTGCAGGTGCATGTATTCGACACCGATGGAGCGGCAATAGGTTTCTTTCAGGGACTGCAGGATTTCACGGAGCGGGGTCTGACCGGTTTCACCGGAAAGATTCGTAAAAAACTGCCGATCCAGATCCTCCTGGGAAAGGTGAAATGCCGAGAGGTTCAGGAGTGGATGGTCGGCGGGGCAGCTCATGAGGGGATCCAGGCAAGCCAGCAGATGCCCGAGATCCCGGTAGCGGTAGACGAGCTCATTGACGCGGGATTGCCGCAGTACCTCATGCTTGTCGCAGATGCCGACGGCCTCCCGTTCTGGAACAGCCCCCAGTTCGAAACCCTCGAAAAAAATCCGCCATTCAGGAGAAACCTGCTCGGGAGCAGACTTCCAGACCTTGTACTGCGAATCGATGAAATCCGCATTCCAGAAAAGCGAAATGTCCATAGGCTGATAACCTTTCAGGATTGAGCGCGTTGGGGATATTTAAGGATAAGCTCGAACAAGAGAACAACTTCAATGTAGCGATAAAATCCTCGCAGGCAATAGAAAATTCATGCTGTACGTCCGATCCTTCACTCTGGCCACGCTGTCGTGTGGTTGGTTTTTCAAACGATCAGTGACGGACATTCGTCCACATGTAGCGCCGCTCGATTGAGAGGATAATTTGCTTTGACCTGCGGAAACCTTCGCTGATGATGCTTAATCTATCACACAAGCGGTTTATTCTGTTGAGAGATTGTTCTCCCAGCGAACAGTGTCCCGGGAAGAATATTTCCCTCGAGAGAACAGCGAACGCGATTTCCCTGGCTCAGGTTTAGAGGGGAATCATAGTGGGTGGGCGTGACAACCCAGTGAACAGCAAGAGCAACATTCCATGGAGGTAACATATGAAAAAAGCGATGGTTGTTGGTATGGTGATGTTTTTTGCCCTGATCGCGGTCGGACTCTCTTTCGCCGCAACGGGGGGCAAGCTGTCTCTCAAGGCAGGCGACGAAGTCTATGTCTGTGGCTGTGGGGAAGGCTGCCCGTGTATGACGATGTCCATGAAGGAAGGGAAATGTACCTGCGGAAAAGACCTCGTGAAGGCCAAAGTCACCAGGGTTGAAGGTGACATGGCCTATGTGATGGTGAATGGGAAGGAACAGGGATTCAAAACAGTCGGTAAATACATGTGCTCTTGTGGGGAAACATGCCCTTGCAAGACCATCAGCCAGAATCCTGGTAAATGTTCGTGTGGAAAGGAATTAAAAGCCGTTAACTAGCCGTTCGGCGAAATCGAATCAAATACCTGAGCCCCAAAAAAGAAAAGGGTGCTGCCTCTTCCCTGGATATGATGGAGGAAGTGGCAGCACCCCATTTGTTTCTGACTTGAGCGGATCAGATGGCGATCAGCCCTTCTTTTTCTGCAGGGGATTGAAGACGCACACCATGGCAGAGAGGGCGCCCGCGCATTCCTTGAAGATGCGCATCATGAAAAGCCCTGCGACCGTCATGAGCACCCCCGAGGCAACCCATGCCTGGCTCATTGCGGCGCCGGCCGAAAGAGCCGCGAAGAGCAGGGTGGCGACGATCCCCGCAGGGGCGCATCGCGGCCAGGTGCGAAACCGAACGAACTGTTTCCCGCCGCCGTGCTCTTCCACTGCCATCAGGACCCGCACACAACCCAGAAGTCCCCCGCGCAACTCCAGGTCCCAATGATCGTAATCCCCTCCGCGAGAGACTACCTTGCGAAGTCCTTTCATGCTGTTTTCCAGAGACTCCAGCCAGTCAATGGGGGAATGCCATTCTTCGCTCCACACCGTGAAGGTCTTGGGGAGCGGCAGCGGCAGCGAAATGCCCGTCACGGAACAATCCCTCCAGGGGGTCAATCCCAGGCGGATTCGACCCATCAGGCGCGCCAAGGGCTGAAGCATATGGAGAGAGGCCGTCAATGCTCTCAATTTCATCTGCTCCATACGCGATTTGCCTGCGGAGTCAAAATCCAGCTTTGCAGCGCACAGGCAGACATGCACCAGGGGAAGCAGCGCCGCCATGGTCAGCAGGGGTAGAGCCAGGAGCAGGGGCGTCCACTGGATGCCGAGGAGAGAGAGGGCGGCCAGGGCCGCAACCACCACATACCATTCGGGCATCATGGGCAGCGACCACAGGAGGCTCGGTGCCGGCTGATAGATAGACTGGAACAGGGCGCTTCCCCATGTTCCCTGGTAGATCCTTCCGCGCAGGGAGCCCAAAAGCTGTTCGAAGCCCTTGAAGTAGAGGCGTCCCGCCCAGGGAACGTGGCCGGCGGCATTGTATTTTTCAGGCCATTTTTTCTCCAGGTCCGCTTCGGCCTTTCCATAGTTCAATTGCTGCTTCCAGTAAGCCTTCACCGAGTTGCGCCGGTGGTGCCATACCATGGCGGCGGGGCTGAATCCCAGGGTCCAGCCCTTCTGCTGCAGGCGCCAGCAGAGATCCACGTCGTCACCGGCGATGCGGAATCGGTGGTCGAAGCCTTCGATGGCTTCGAGCGCCGCCTTGCGGAAGGCCATGTTGCAGCCGGGAATGTGCTCTGCTTCCTGGTCCGTCAACAGCACATGGACGGGGCCGCCCGGGGAGTTGGAAACACACTCGGCAACGGGGCCGTCATCCGGAGGCGGGAGGTTGGGTCCACCGACTCCCACATGATCCGAGTTGAGGAAAGTGGCCGCCAGATACGTCAGCCAGTGCGGATCGGGGCGGGCATCGTCGTCGATGTAAGCGACGATTTCCCCCTTTGCCGCGCGCATTCCCGTGTTCCGAGCGCTGCTCAGACCGCGGTTTTCGGTGGTAATGACCCTGAATCCGTATTCTGCGGCGATTTCTCCCGTCCCATCCCTGGAACCGTCGTTGACGACAATGACTTCGAAATTGGGGTATTCCAGCTTCCGCAGACCGCTCAGCGTGTCCCGTATGGTGCGCTTCCCGTTGTAGGTGCATACGACGACGGAAATGCTTGGCCAGTTCAGGTCGGGAGGAAAGGGCACTTCGGCATAGGCCTTCCGGATGGTTTCAAGGGATGCCTTGGGATTCCGGTCGCGATCGGTTACCCCAAAACCCCAGTCCTCGATGTCGAAGCCTCCCCGGTGCCATTCGTCCGTCCAGGAGAAGACAAAAACACCCGAACAGCCCGCTGCGAACGTCGAGCGGATCTGCCAATCGAGCATGTTAGCCTGAGCTTCCTCGCCGTTGCGCATGCTGTCGAGGCCTATTTCGGCCATGACCAGGGGCCGGTCTCCGGCGATATTCTGGAGCCGCGCCAGGTACCCGTCCAGCTTTTCCTTCGTTTCGAGATAGACATTGAAGGATGTAAAATCCATGAAGGGAAGCTGCAGGTATTCTGTAGTCGGAAA
>DAIQOB010000346.1:0-3853 GCA_036788075.1 Syntrophobacteraceae bacterium | reverse complement strand
CGAGATCGACGGCATCTTCGATCTCCATTATCACCTCAAGCACGTGGACGCTATCTTTCAGCAGGTTTTTGGAGAGGAATAATGTTTGAATGAGTTCTGAGCCTTCCCCAGCCAACACGTTCCGTGCCCCCGAACTGCTTGCCCCCGCGGGGCACGTGGAAAGCTTCTTCTCCGCCCTGGAAAACGGGGCGGACGCCGTCTATCTGGGGCTCAGGCAGATGAGCGCCCGGGCGTCAGCAACCAATTTTACCCTGGATGAGCTTTCAACACTGGTGCCCTATGCTCACAAGCGAAAGGCTTCCGTCTACCTGGCGCTGAACAGCATCATGACCGCTGCCCAGTTCCCGGCCGTCATGGATCTCCTTCAATCCCTGTCGGACCTCCAGGTGGATGCGCTCATTGTGCAGGACCCGGGAATTTTCTATCTCGTCCGCCGATTTTTCCCCCAGCTGAAGCTCCACGCGAGCACTCTCATGGCCATCCACAACAGCGCCGGGGTGAATCAGCTGGAACTCATGGGGGCGCAACGGGTGGTGCTGGCCCGTGAGCTGAGCCTGGAAGAAATCCGGGCAGTCGCCGCCTCGACGCGCGCAGAGCTTGAAATCTTCGTCCATGGCGCCCTTTGCTACTCTTACTCGGGGCTCTGCCTCACGAGCAGCTACCGGGGGGGGCACGGAGGTTTACAGGGGAGGTGTGTCCAGCCCTGTCGCCTGAAGTTTCGCCAGGGTCGCAAGGAAGGCTTTTTCCTTTCCTGCAACGACGTTTGCGCACTCCCCCTCATTCCGGAGCTGAAGAAACTGCGAGTGGCCTCTTTGAAAATCGAAGGCCGCATGAAGGGGGCGGACTACATCGGCCAGGTGGTGAAGGCCTACCGCCTTGTCCTCGATGCCCCTGCAGGTAAGGAAGAGGCCGCACTCGCCCAGGCCCGGGATTACCTGGCCCAATCCCCATCGCGACGGCTCACGACGGGTTTTTTCCGAGAGGATTTCAATGCAGAGATCCTCACCCCCCACCGTTCAGGCTCCAGCGGACTCTGGGCAGGCACCATCAAGGGAATACATGGCGGACGGATGGAGGTTCAGCTCCGTCACGATCTGAAAATTGGGGATCGCCTGAGGCCGGAATCATCAGAGGGCAGGGAAAAGACCGCCTTTTCCCTGCGGGAAATCTTTTCCCTGGACGGAAAGCCCGTGGAAGGCGGCCGATCGGGGGATCGCATTCTCCTGCCCGTGCAGAGTGAGCTCCTCGCCGGAGAGCGCCTCTTCAAAGTGGGGGGTCGCTCCGTCTCCATTGCCGGTTTGTGGCAGAAGATCCGCAGTGAAGCGCCCCAGAGCATTTCCTTCAGGAAAAGGTATCCCTACCGGGAACGTATTCTCGAAGATTGGCCCCTCCTGCACTTCAATCCCCGCCGGAGCGAGGAATCGCTGATTCTCAAGGTGGGGATGGCGCATGACCTTCCCGCAGCTTTCCAGGCTCCTGCAGCCTGGGTGATGCTCACCGCCACCCGGGCCAATCTGGAGCGCGTGGCGAAGCAGCGCTTCGTTCCCGGACAGAAAGAGAAGTTTGTCTGGTCCTTGCCCTCTCTTTTGAGCGAAAAGGACCTGGCCTATTACCGACCGGCCATCAAGTGGTTTTGTGACAGGGGCTTTCGGTCCTGGGAGGTGAACAACTGGGGGCATTTCGACTTGCTGGGCCAAAGAGAAAAACTGAATATTTTCGGTGGGAACCGCTTCAATGCTCGAAACCTGGCGTCGATGGCCGCTCTGGCGGACACGGGCTGTCAATGGACCGTGCTGTCCCTCGAGATCACACGTGAAGAGCTTCAAAGCCTCAGCCATGGCCCTTTCAGCACTCAGCCCATTGTAACCGTGTATGCATGGCCGCCTCTCTTTACATCGCGCCTGACCCCCAAACTGCAGGAGGAAAGGCCGCTCATCGCACCCAGGGGAGATGTGTACAACTTTCGTCGCAGGGGGCCTTTTTCGTGCATTTATGCGGACGAGCCCATGAGCTGGCTCGGCTTACTGCCGACGCTCCAATCCTTTGGCTATAGGTGGTTCATGGTCGATCTCAGTGACGGCCCCACCTTCCAGGGGAAAGAACTGGAGCGGCTCCTCAGCGGCTACAAACGAGCGCGGGCAGATGAACCTTACTCCCTCTTCAATTTCGACCGCAAGCCGTGAGCATTTCCTGCCGTCATGGGCACGACACACGCTAGAAATCAAAATACAGATTGAAGCCCGGCGCGAAAAACGGGTAGGGAGCATAATACCCATACGGCCTGTAATAGGGGTAATAGTACGGCCGGTAATAGTAGCGGTGGCGGGGCCAATAGTAACGACCATAGTAGGGTCCGCGGCGATATGGGTAGCCGTGACGGTAGTAGCGATCGCCTCGATAGTCATTACGATAGCCGGGACGGCCGTCGTGGTACCGATAGGAACGGTCGCCGCCTCCACGGCCGTAGTAACCCCTGTCTGCGAGGACAGGAACTGCCGCCACAAGCAGGACAACCATCACGAGAGCCGACAAAACCCTTTTCAATATGGTGGTCTTCATGATAATCACCTCGCATCCCTCCCCCGTGCTTCATCTAGCGAGAGGTATACTGACCCGCATACCTGTGAGCCTCACATCAATACCGTCAACTTGTTGACTGGCGCGCCGGCCGCCCTCATCATCAACGATGAAACCGTAATGAACATTCATTATTTTAATCATTTTCTCGCAAATTGAAAGGATCGACGAGCCGTAAGGGCCACCGCACGGTGCGCTACGGAATGGCGGCTGCTCAGTAGGGAGGGGAGTCGGTACTCACTGCGGCATACGTCATGAAGAAGTTGGAAAGTTCAACAAACGGACCTCCTGCTGAGGGAAGGGGAATTCCCATCCGTTCTCTGCAACGGCATCATGAATTGCCAGGGCGAGCTCGCTGCGGATGCGAGCCCAGTCTGCAAATTCATCCGTCCAGACCCGCAGTTCAAAGTCGATGGAGCTGTCCCCGAACCCTGCTAGCAATCCGTAAGGCGCAGGAGTTTTCATGACCTTCGGGTGTGCGTCGGCGATCTTTTCCAGCATTTCGATCACTTCTTTCGGCTTGGCCCCATAATTCACTCCCACCGGGAGCTCGATGCGTCGCAACTGGTCGCTGAGAGTCCAATTGGTCACCTTCTCCGTCACCAGCTGTGCATTGGGAATGATGATCTCCGCTCCCTGCCTTGTCCGGATTGTACTGGCGCGGATGCCGATCCGACGCACTTCACCCACATCTGCGCCCACTTCGATACTGTCTCCCACGTGGATCGGACGCTCGAAAAGCAGGATGAGACCCGACACAAAATTATTGACGACGCTCTGCAGACCGAAACCGATGCCGACTCCCAGCGCGCCGGCCAAAACCGTCACTTTGGTTAAATCCACCCCAAGCATCCCCAGTCCTATCATCACCCCTAAAGCCAGAATGATGTAATGGAGGAGGCTGGATGCGGCATAGGAAAGACCGACGGGAACTCCCAGACGGGGGTAGACATCTTCGTACAGGACGAACCGTATGAAGGTCGAAAGGAGGTAGGCCACCCAGACCGTCAAGATGAATTCGGAAATATCTCCAAGGGATATACTGACAGCGCCGCGCGTGAGCTTTGCTGTCAGGATGTCTCCCATGAGGTCCAGCACCGGCTGAAACAGTCCCAGCTGATCCAGGAAACGGACCATGCCGGTAACAACAGCGAACCAGACGAGCGTTCCATAGGCTCGTCGCATCAGTCGAAGGCGATGGTTCTCCACCATTCGCAAGCGCATGAGGGGGCGAGTGCTGAGGGCGATGCTCACCAGCCCCAGCAGGATGCGAAGG
>DAIQOB010000345.1:0-3855 GCA_036788075.1 Syntrophobacteraceae bacterium | reverse complement strand
GGTGATGATGTGCAGCCTGGGGTTGAGGTTCCGGGCCGTGGCCACCACCATCCGAGTGGCGACGGGGTCGGGTATGGCAACCACCATGATCCTCGCATGGTGCACTCCCACATGCTCCAGGACTGCTTCCTGGCTGGCATCCCCGTAAAAGATGGGCTCCCCCCTGGCCTTTTCTTTCTTGACGGTGACCGGGTTCATCTCGACGATCATGTAAGGGATGCCGGCATTCCTGGCGGCGCGGGCCACATTCCTACCATTCAAACCATATCCCACGATGAGAAGATGGTCCCTGGGCACTTCCTCTTTGCCATTGCCGTTGAGAGACTCCTCTCCTCGGGCGCTCCGCCTCCTCCCCAGCCTCGATAAAAGTGGAAGGCGATGGAGCCAGGTGTGGCCGGACGGCATCAGGTGAAAATGGAAGCCGGTTTGCAGTCTCGGAGGCATGGGCAGTCGCATGAGCAGGGCTGCGATGGGAGTGCCCTTGGCTATGATGAAGGGGGTGGCCGCCATGCTCAGCACCGATACCGAAAGAAAAATCTGATACCCATTTCCCGAAAGCAGGCCGTGCTGGACGCCTGCTTTGGAAAGGATAAACGAGAACTCCCCGATCTGGCTGATGGCCAACCCCGAAAGCACCATGGTGCGGAAGGGATATCCCAGAAGCGCCGTGGCGCCTCCTGCGATGATGGTCTTCAGGACCATCACACCGACAATGATGAGGGCCACCACCCCCGGATTATTGATGAGCACGCGAGAATCCACCAACATTCCGATAGATATGAAAAAAATACTTGTAAAAAGGTCGCGGAAGGGCAGAAGATTGCTCAGAGCCTGGTAGCTGTACTCCGATTCGGAAATGATGAGGCCGGCGAGAAAGGCTCCCAGGGCAAGGGACAAACCGATGCTCGAAGTGAGCCAGGCCACCGAGAGGCAAATCACCACCACCGTGAGCAGGAAAAGCTCCCTGCTCCTCGTCCTGGCAATCTGGTACAGGACGTGCGGAACGATCCATTTGGCGCTGACGATGGCAAGGACAACGATGGCAATCCCTTTGAAAAAAAGCATCATGAAGGCTCCCGAAAAATCCCCCGCTCCGCCTTTCATGAGAGGAACCAGAAGCATCATGGGAACCGCAACGACATCCTGAAAAATGAGGACCGCCAGATTGATCTTTCCCTGAGGGCTGTCGATCTCGGCTCGTTCCTGCAAAAGCTTCAGGACAATGGCCGTGCTGCTCAAGGAAACCAGAAACCCCAAAAAGATGGATCGGCCGGTATCCTCGCCGAGGGCCCTGGCAATGGCAAATGTTGCCAGCAGAGTCACGAACACCTGGAAGGAGCCTCCGAGCAATACCGATCGCTTGAGCTGCCAGAGGTTTTTCATGGAAAATTCGAGGCCGATGGTGAAGAGGAGCAGCACGATCCCTATCTCGGCCAGGCTTTCCACTTCATGCACCGCCCCTATGAGGGCGAACCCGTGCGGTCCGGCCAGCACTCCCGTAAGCAGGAAGCCTACGATTGCCGGAATTCGTAGTTGATGGCAGCCATACAGGACCCCAACGGCCAGGGCAAAAATGATGACGATATCACTCAAAAGCGGTATTTGCATGAGGGGGACACTCCTCCTTTTCACCCGTACAGTTCGGCGAAAGCCTTCATCCCGTGGAGCCGCGCGATTCCCCCCGTACCAGACCCCTGCATGAAAAAGGCCGCATCCCCACAACAACTCATGTGGATAGCGGCCCGACCATCCTTCAATGCTCTGCTCTCCGGAAGCGTCCCCGCTTCCAGACCCGCAAACAACTTAACGGATCGATTTAATTAAGTCAATATTCCATCAACCTTCCTATCCCTCCCAGGAGATGCATTCCACGGGACAGGTAGCAATGGCTTCATCAATGCACGCTTCATCCCCTCCCTCGGGCAAAACCACCTGGGCCTTTTCAGAAGCCGCGTCCATTTGAAATACCTCCGGACAGAGCTCCACACAGCTTTCACAAGCGATGCAGCATTCCTGATCTAAAACGACTCTGCGCGCCATCTCCCACCTCCTTCTCCCGAGTGGTGCGGAGGTTCCGCGAGATACACGTTACGCCCCCCCGGAACTCCTTCCATCTCGATTGTTTCGAAATGCCGATTTTCAGAATCATTCGTCCGCCTTCACCCCACATTCCGTCCGTCAAATGGGAGGGGCGATGGTCACCAGCAATCGCAGGTCCGTCTTGGCTCGCAGGCCGTGGGGCTCGCTGATCTGGCTCACCACCACATCCCCGGCCTTTGCGGGCATAGTCGCACCGTTTTCCCCCAGAAACTCCCCTTCCCCCTCCAGCACGACCAAGCTCACCTCCCCTTCTATGTCGTGGGCGTGGACGGGCAGCTCCTGCCCAGCCTTGAAGTTGAAATTGAGAATCTTGAAGTAGGGAGAATCCTGAACCAGCAGTCTCTTGAATCCTTTTTCATCAAAGCCGTTGGCTTCAAACAGGTTGACTCTTTTCATTTCCACTCCTTTTCTGCCCTCCCTTTTGCCGGAGAGGGACATCTCCTGAGGTCAATTTCCGCGGGCGCTCCCGCGCGCCCCTTTAAGAAGCTGTCTGAAAAATGAGTCAATCACTCTTAGCATGCACCTTGTTTCGTCATTCAGGCAGTCTTTGAGCCGGAACCCAGATTTTTCGCCGGGCTGGATTCCGGCTTGAAGACTGCCGGAATGACGAGCAAACGAACTTTCAGACAGTATTAAGATAAGGACTAACCCGGGAGGCCAAAAGATCAATTGACTCAAATCAATGGAGTGAACATTTCGTCTTTTTCAATGTGACCAAGCCCATACGCTATTCCAGGGCGAAGCGATCCCGCAGTCTTTGGGAAAGCGCCCGGGTCAGCTGAAAGGCCTTTTCCACGGTGGCTGTGCCATCGGGGTTCACCAGGCAACAGGTAGCAGGAGAGAGCATGCTGCGCGACAGCAGGTAGTCCCGATCGATCCCCCGGCGATCCAGTTCTTCCCAGAGGCCTACGAGCCTTTTTTCCAGGGAATCCACAGCCTCCTTTTCAAAAAACTGAAAATTTGTCGGGGTGATGCCCCAGATGAGAACGCCGCCACGATCCAGAAATCTTCGAATGGACGCTGCGTAGGAGACAAAAATTTCTCCGTTGGTGTACATGTCGAGAGAAAGGACGTCGAGATCCAGGCCCAGCAGGAAATCCCAGTCCGGATTTCCACAGAGATGAATCCCTCTCGGTCGTTCGACGATGGAAAAGAAGTTCTCCAGGTCCTGCCGGGCAAGGACATTGTTATATCCCGACATGCCGCTGAAGATGAATTGCATCCCGGGTTCGTCGACAAACATGAAGGCGTTGGGGTGGAGCTTCTTCAGTCGCGTCAACTGGACATTGACACGGCGGGCCATGAATTCCAGCATGAAGGGCCGCACCGTATCATCAAAGAGAATCGGCCGTTCGTCCTGGTCCAGCACATTGAATCCGAAGCTCACCGGCCCTTCCAGCTGTCCGCGGATGGCATGCCGATCCGAAAAGTCCATCTGGAGGAACCTGTGGTACACAACGGAATACTGTTCGCTGATATCGAAATATTCCGGCTCTTCGAAATGAGACAGCGTCTCCTCCAGTTCCAGAGCGAACTTATCCATGGAAAAACGAAGCGTTCGATTCTCCATATCCAGAACGATGCCCGGAAAGTGCTCCGAGGCCTGAACGTACATGTCTTCGTAGTAGTTGTAATGCGGCAGCTGCGGCCAAAAAGGAACGTCCAGGGAAAGCGCAGCCTCCATGGCACGGTCCACATCCCTGTGGGGCATGACCGCCATGGCGGTGGTGAGGAGGTTACCCGGAATTGCCATCT
>DAIQOB010000344.1:2121-3863 GCA_036788075.1 Syntrophobacteraceae bacterium | reverse complement strand
TTGTTCGATGTAATGTCTATATTTTCGTCGAAGTGCGGCCCTGATCGATTTTCTTTTCAGTACAAAACCAATCTCTGCGCCCTCCCATAGGAGAATGGCTTGAGGAGCCAAAAATTGTGCAAGGGTTCTGGCTGGAGCAGTGAAGCCGCTTCGACTAATGAGTGCACCCAGTACTCCTGACGGACGCCGGAGAAGTTGGTTTCGCAGCTTCGCAATTGGTTCCACGTTCACGGCTTCAGCCGCATCTTTGCATTCGAGCAGGCATGTCAGCCCGTCCGCATATACGATTCCATCGATTTGTTCCACCGTCTCAAGCGCGATCTTCACCTCAAAGGGCCAAGTAATCTCCGAACCGTCCAATTCGAATGCTCGAAGAATAAGATACTCCAGAGCCTTACCCGGAGGCCACCCTGGTGTATCTCCTGCTTTTACCTCCTCCCACAGTGACTGGAGTCCACCCCAATCCATGGATCTGATCCGGGCGATATAATCTTTATTTGCAGGCATCGAAACTCACTCCACATCAACTGCCTTCAAGGCAGTGTAGTTTCAGCACTTAACTGGTCCATCCAACACGGTCGGAACAGTTGGCTTTTGCGTAGGCCCCTTGGGTTCCATTCAAAGTGAATAGGAATTAGCCATAGGTACGTCCGGTCATGAGTGGGTGCCCAACGGCCGGGGTAACAGGCGCTCAGCGCCGAGCAGAACCTTGGGGGCCCTGGCCCCGGCCGTTGATCAAGGCGCGGCCCGCAGGGGCGCGCCTTGATCAACGGCCATTGGGTATCAGGTCGTTTCGCCCTGATATCGTGATATTGACAGCCTTTTCAGGCGATTTCGCCTCGAGTTCAATATCATGCCTTTCGATTTGAGTCACGAAATGAAGAGTGGCTGATGGAAGTAGAAATTGTGCGGAGAACGATAAACCCGCGTCGATTTATAAAAAGATTTTCAGCACTTGAATTTCAAAAATTCTACACGGCAGGAGAAAAGTGTGTCAACGAAAAAAACGCCCCGACTTCTCGACGAGTTCGTGATGTGATGCACCTTCATCACTATTCGATCCATACGGAGAGGGCCTATTGTGACCAAATCAAGCGATATATACTCTACCACTGAATGGCATCATTGGAAGACATCATGGGCGGTATAGGGAAGATCGAGGCGTTTCTCACTCACCTTACCGTGGAAGCTCATGTTGCTTCTTCGACACAGAACCAGGCCATGAATGCACTGGTCTTCCTTTATAAAAAGGTCTTAAAAGAGCCCCTGACAGGTGTGATCGACGCCGTTCGCGCACCGAGGAAAACAAATGTTCCCGTCGTTATGCCCCCCGCGATGTAGTGGCCGGGCTCATCCCGCTTCTGAATAGAGCGCCGCAGCTCATCGTCAAACTGCTTTACGGAAGTGGACTGCGCATCATGGAAGCACTTCGGCTGAGGGTGCAGGACATCGATCTTCAGAGTCTCAACAACCATGATCTACACCCACGTTCTACACCAAGGCGGGCACAGGGTTTGAGCCCACTGGACGATCTGAGTATTTGAATGCCAAGCAATCGGAAGCCGTCACTCCTGCTGGCGTCGCAAAAATGCCTCTACTTCGATTCCCGTGAAAACCCTCCCGCTACACCCGCCAAAACACGCTTCAACGCCTCGGGCAGGGAGTGCAGCAGCTCCCCGATGCTGGAAGCCGGGGTGGGTTGCGCAATGAATCCCATCACCCGGTTGATTTTCGCAGCGAGG
>DAIQOB010000344.1:0-2021 GCA_036788075.1 Syntrophobacteraceae bacterium | reverse complement strand
TCCTCCTGCAGGATGAACCCTCGGGTGTAAAAAGGGTGCGGTGCGGCTTCGTCGGCCAGGAAAGCAAGCTCGCCGGCATCGGGCGTGAACAGGTCGTAGGACGAGGCGAACCCGCTCATTTTCGCCACGTACATGAATCCGGCGTCGGCCACCAGGAGCGGCTTCTTCTCCAGTTCCTCGGTGCAGATGTAGACCCTGTTGTGCCAGTCCACATCCGGCTGCAGGTAGTGGTAGACCAGCAGGTCCGGGGCCAGGAGCGGGAGATTTTCAGTGAGGTGCCTGTAGATCCGTGCGGACCCTTCTCCCCGGCCGATATCCCCGGCAAGGAGAGTCCGGGGGGGCTCGATCCCCAGGACATGGGCGGTGATGCAGGCCGCCGCCAGCAGGGCGGGAGTACCGCGCGCGATGGAAACCGTATGCTCTTCGAGATGCAGACGGCCGTTCTCGAGACGGCAGGGGCCTTCGTAGAGGGGGAAATCCTCACGTGGGATGGTTCCGACAATCAACCAGGACATCGTCTCAAGAGCTCCTCGTAGGCCAGCTGCAACGCGTACCCGCACAGGGTATGCCCCAAAGTGCGCGGCGGAGGCGCCTCACGCAGGTTCCTGCCCACCAAACTCTCCGCCAGGTAGGGCACATCCGGGCAGCCGCCTCCGGAGATGTTGACAATCCGCAGGTTTCTTTTATCGACCGTTATTTTCATGTTGGCGGCCCGCACCATGAGGTAGTCCCCGAAATCCTTCACGTGAAAGAGGCTCACGGGCTCCAGCAGGAGGTTTTGGAGGGGCAGCACTTTGAGAGGAGTGATCCGCGCCTTGTCAAGCAGAGCGGTAACATTCAGTTGGGCAGCGAGGGGAAATTCAATCACCAGGTCGCACCCCGTCCGGAGATCGGGAGGCGGCCCCTTCACGGCTACTTCGAGGCCCGCCTCCTTCAGAATGGTCTCCGCCTGGATCACTTCACTCGTATGATGAAACACCAGGATGCCCTTGTCGGAACGATGGCTGCCGGGTGCTTTCTTCTCACCGGCTTCCCCTCCGACAACACGCCTGGCGAAATCGGCGATTTTTTTCCACAATACCATAAAGGCCCCTCAATGGGTCAGGATCAAATGGAAGTCGTCTCCCTCCCGGCGTTCCTCCCGCACCTCCCAGCCCTGAGACCTGGCGGCGCGACCGACGTTCTCACGACTCACCTCGTTGTCGACAACGACCTCAATCTCACCATTTTGCTTCTCTTTCATTTTTGACATTGCCAGCAAAACCGGTTGAGGACACGAAAGGCCTCTGGCATCCACGATATCACTCATCTCTTCATCATCCTTTCCTTGCTCAGGCGCGAGCCCTTTGAATATTGCCGAAACCGATGACCAGGCAGAAGAAAAGGCTCACCACCACGGCGGCCACCCCATGAGGGCCGATGCCGGCGGGAGAGCTGGCCAGGCCGAAATTGTGAGCGAAGGCGGCCCCGGTGATCATTCCAAAAACAAACACGCCGGCGTCGGCATCCCCTTCGCCGGACATGAACAGCTGGCGCCCCGGGCACCCTCCCGCCAGGGCGAAGGAAAGACCGGCAACGAGCATGCCGGCGAAGTTCCAGAAGGCCTGCGTGTGGGCCACGGGCTGTTTTTCGAAGCCGGGATGAAACTGGCCGAGGACCAGGTTGGTCAGCAAAGCAGCCACCAGGAGGGCCAGAAAGCCGGAAAAGAGATGCCATTGCTTGAAGAGGATCAGGTCCCGCAGCGCCCCCATCGTACAGAAACGGCTGCGCTGGGCCAGCACGCCCACAAACAGGCCGATCCCGAGAGAGATCCAAAGCGGTGCATACGCAGCGCCAGGTCCTTTCAGACTGTAGAAAAGGACTCCGCTCTGAGCCTGCCCCTCCACGGGAGGATAGATGATGCGCAGCAGGAGCAGCCCGACCATGAGCAACGGCATGAGGAGACCTGTCCCGAAGTTCTGTTTGTTGCTGCGCCCCAGGTTGTAGCCCTGTTTGAAGAAAAGTGTGCCGAGCCACACCCC
>DAIQOB010000343.1:0-3869 GCA_036788075.1 Syntrophobacteraceae bacterium | reverse complement strand
CCCGGCCTGTATGCGGCGGGAGAATGCTCCTGCCTTTCGCTCCATGGGGCCAATCGCCTGGGCTGCAACTCCCTCCTGGATCTGGTGGTCTTTGGACGCAGAACAGGCCTGCAGATCGGGCGGGACCTGGCCGGATTGCCCTGGCAGGAGCTGCCTCGAAATCCCGAAGGCGCGACCCTGGAGAGAATCCGAAAGATCAAGGAAAGAAAGACCGGTGAGAAGGTGGCGCATCTCCGTAGCCGTCTCCAGGAAACCATGACGCTGCATTGCTCTGTCTTCCGTCACGAGGAAACCCTGGTCCAGGCACTCTCGGAGATTCGTTCCCTGGAAGAGCGCTATGGAGAAATCGTCATCGACAATCGGGGCGCCCGGTTCAACACGGATCTCCTGGACGCTCTGGAGCTGGAAGCCCTCCTCGGGCTCGCAGAGGCCATTACTGTTTCGGCACTCAACCGGAAAGAGAGCCGCGGAGCCCATTCCAGGGATGACTACCCCGAAAGGAATGACGAGGAATGGCTGAAGCACACCTTGATTCAAAAGACCGATGGCGAGGTGCGGGTCTTCTACAAACCCGTCCATATCTCCCGCTTTCAACCCAAGCCGAGGACCTATTGATATGGAAATGAAATTCAAAATATTCCGGTTCGATCCGGAAGTGGACCATGAGCCTCGTTTCCAGTCTTATGTGGTTTCTGCCGAACCCCGCCATCGCATTCTGGATTGCCTCAACAAGATCAAGTGGGAGCAGGATGGGACGCTCAGCTATCGCATGTCCTGTGGCCACGGTGTCTGCGGGTCCGACGGCATGCGCATCAACGGTGTCTGTGGCCTGGCATGCCAGAAGCTTGTCCGAGAGTACGAGGGCGCCGAAATCCTGATAGAACCTCTGCCCCACTTTAAAGTGCTGAAGGATCTCATTGTGGATATGGACGGTTTTCTGGAAGGGATCAAAAGGTGTCGACCTCATCTCATCAGTACGGGACCGGCGCTGGAAAAAGAGAGGCTGCAGAGTCCCGAGGATCGGAAGAAAGTAGACCATGTGATCCGCTGCATCCTCTGCGCGTGCTGCACGGCAGCCTGTCCCGCCATGGATGAGAATCCGAAGTACGTCGGGCCCGCCGCCCTCATGTGGGCCTATCGATTCATCTACGATTCCAGGGACGACGCTTTTCGCGAGCGCCTCCAGGCTGTGGATTTCGCCGATGGGGTGTGGTCGTGCAAGAATTACTTCGAATGCACCCGGGTTTGTCCCAAGACCATTCCCGTGACCAAGTCCATCAATATCATGAAAGGAGAAATCGAAAAAACCTTTCCCGAGAGCTCGCATTAATGAATTTCAAACAGTTGGAGACTGCCCATGCATTACCGAACGGAACAGGATGCTCTGGGAAGCGTGCAGGTGCCTCAAGACGCCTATTACGGGGCACAGACCCAGCGGGCGGTGGACAATTTCCCCGTCAGCGGTCTGAGGTTTCCCCGTGCGTTCCTCAGCGCCTTGGGCCGGGTCAAAAAATGTGCGGCCCAGGTGAACCGGGAGCTGGGGCTCCTGAACGCGGAACTGGCGGATGCCATTGTCCACGCGGCTCTGGAAGTGGTGGACGGAAGGCTGGATGACCAGTTTGTCCTGGACGTGTTTCAAACGGGCTCGGGAACGTCCACCAATATGAATGCAAATGAAGTCATTGCCGGACGTGCCAATGAGATGCTCACGGGAAAGCGTGGAGGAAAATCCCCCGTGCATCCCAACGACCACGTGAACCTGGGGCAATCCAGCAACGACGTCATTCCCACCGTCCTCCACGTGGCAGCCCTTCTGTCCATGAAACAGCAGTTGATTCCCTCCCTGGAACGCCTGCACCGGGAGCTGGCGCAGAAAGCGGAGGCTTTTTCCGACATCTGGAAGATCGGCAGAACGCACCTGCAGGATGCGGTGCCCATCACTCTGGGGCAGGAATTCGGGGGATATGCCCGGCAGGTGGAGCTGGCGATGGAGAGGATCCGGCGAACGGAAGGATCCCTGGCTGAGCTGGCTCTGGGCGGTACCGCCGTGGGAAACGGGTTGAACACGCCTCCGGAATTCGCCCCCCGTGTCATTGCCCTGCTTTCCGAGGAAACGGGCTGCTCTTTTCGCGAGGCTGTCGATCACTTTGAAGCTCAGGCTGCTCAAGACGCCGCATCCGAGGCGAGCGGTGCCTTGAAAACCGTTGCTCTCAGTCTGTCGAAAATCGCCAACGACCTGCGCTGGCTGGCCTCCGGTCCGAGATGCGGCCTGGGGGAAATCAACCTTCCTTCCCTTCAGCCCGGCTCCTCCATCATGCCGGGAAAGATCAATCCCGTCATTCCGGAAGTCGTCATCCAGGTTGCCGCCCAGGTGATGGGAAACGATGTCGCCATCGGTATGGGAGCTCAAGGGGGAGTCTTCGAGCTCAATACCATGCTGCCTCTCCTTGCCCACAATCTTTTGCAGTCCATCGACATCTTGACGGCCGCAGCGGGCCTCTTTGCCGATCGCTGTGTTGCAGGCATTACAGCCAATCGCGAAAAATGTGCTGCAAATATAGAACAAAGCCTGGCCCTCGCCACCTATTTGACTCCCATCCTGGGCTACGATCAATCGTCCAAGATCGCTCTGGAGGCTCACCGGACGGGGAAGACCATTCGAGACATCGTCCTGGAGGGAAAACTTCTGCCCGAGGACCAGCTTGAGTCGTTGTTTCGGGAAATGCACGTTGGGAAATAGCCGGATTTGAGCCCTGAATGTAGCCAAACATCTTTAGACGAGGGAGGACATTTCGTTGACCACGACATCCAGCGCGAACAACGCCACACACCCGGGACTCTCACGCCTCAAACTCTTCATGGCTCTCTCCAGAACACCCCATGGGCTGATTGATATGGCCACCCCAGGCCTGGCCGCCATGCTCTGGCTGGGGAAAGTACCTTCCCTGCCCGTTCTGCTGTTGGGGATCCTGACGGCTTTTGCCGGCTATACTGCAGTGTATGCGTTGAATGATGTTGTGGACTACAGGGTGGATCGAGAGAAAATCCGGGAGACTGGACTCCTGCATGCGGCCAACGACCTGGATGCGGTGTATGCACGCCATCCTCTGGCTCAGGGCCTGCTGAGTCTGAGGGAGGGCATCCTCTGGACTGCAGGCTGGGGGGCCGTGGCATTGCTGGGTGCCTATGCCCTCAACCCCACGTGTGCTGCTGTTTTTGCCGCGGCCTGCCTTGCCGAGGCCGTTTACTGTCTCCTGCTTCAGGTGAGTTATCTGCGTGTCCTGGTGAGTGGAGCCGTCAAAACGGCTGGGGCCATGGCCGCCGTTTTCGCCGTTACCCCTGATCCCTCAGCATTCTTTATGATTTGTCTCTTCCTCTGGCTGTTTTTCTGGGAGATCGGAGGCCAGAACGTGCCCAACGACTGGAGCGATTTGAAGGAAGACAGCAACCTGCAAGCCGAAACCGTTCCCATGCGCTTTGGCACAGATGGGATGCTGCAGATCATCCTCTGTTCTCTGGCCCTCGCCATTGCCCTGAGCCTGTTGCTTTACTGGGTGACTCCCGCGGACCTGAGTCCCATTTATCTCGTCGGGGCGTTGTTGTGCGGGGTCTCATTGCTTCTGGTGCCCGCATACGAACTTTATAAGGGCAGGTCGGCACGGCAGGCTTCCGCTCTTTTCAATCGTGCCAGTTATTATCCTCTGGCCATGCTCGCTGTGGTTTGCGCCGGCACGCTCTTGTGAACTCGTCAGGGACCTGCCGAATCCGGATGGCTAATACAAATCGGCGAAAGTTTTCATACAAAGGGACAGAACGATTCCCCCCTCGAGGGGGGCAGGGGGGTGTGAACGTCACCGCACATCCCCCTT
>DAIQOB010000342.1:0-3878 GCA_036788075.1 Syntrophobacteraceae bacterium | reverse complement strand
GGGTGCCTGACGGCCGTTCTGCACGGCCGGTGTCCGCCTCCGGTCACCCAAAAATGTCCGAATTATTCAAGCGTGGCGAAATCACTCTATACTGTATCCTCATGGTGTTCCATCGATTTCTGGGAGCAGGGTCTCCCTGTTTTTTATTTTTCGTGCCGTTGGGGATGTGGCTTCAGCCGAAGCTCCCGGCACTCTCTGAGAAAAGCCGGGAGGCATGTATGGTGCGAAATCCAGACTTTTTGCCGAAATGACATGAAAATCCTTTGGTTTGTAGGGTGCGCTTTGCGCACGATTTGCTTGATGAAGCACTTATTCAGTTGGAATGGTGCATGAAATGCAGACTACTGGTCTGCCTCCGCGGTCAGGCATTCCCAATGACGCAAAGACTTCCTTGAAGCTTCGCGTGTATTTCGGTATATAAGTTGCTCTGCCCTTTCCCTGTGCCCTGTCGTGGATGCTGTCCTGCCATGACGCGGGAAGGTGCAGGCGATGTGAATCTGAAAAGAAGGAGGATCCGCATGAAGAGGAAAGAAGGTGGTTTCAGGGCCTTCATGATCAGGCTGCTGTTCGTTCTGGCGCTGGCCGTAGTCGTGTGTTCGTCTCCGGCGCAGGCGGGGGATGTGGGCGTCCACGTGGGGATCAACCTGCCGTTCCCCGGCGTTTACGTCGCACCGCCCCCACCCGTTTATGTCGCACCGCCCCCTGTGTACGTTCCTCCTCCTCCCGTAGTGGTGCGCCCGGCACCCGTGGTGGTCGAACGGCGTCGGGTGGTCTATGTGGAGCCGCCTCCACGGGTCGTGGAGTATCGGTATTATCCTCCCAAATGCGGGAAGAAGTATCCGAAGCACAGAAGATATTATTATGACGACTGATGTTGACAACGGCGTGACCCGAAAGGAAAAGGAGCACCGATGGAACTGCCCGTATATGTGACGGTGGAGGAAGTTCAGCGCGTCTGCAAGCTGCTCGGCATCAGGGACTGGACTCAACTGACGGACACGAAAGTGTTGCCCGAAGAGGCCCGAGTCATCCTGGCGGAGATCAACCCCGAAGGGATGGACATCGACCTGGAGCGCTTCCGCATGGGGCTCGAGGTGGAACTGGAGCATGGGACTCAGTTCAAAGATGCCAATGTGACCAACAACCATCCCATTTTGACGGGAAAAATCGTCATCGCCCACTTCAAGGAAATGCTGGATTATTATGAACGGCTGGAAGTGGCCGAGCTGGAGGGGGATCTGCTGAAGGCCCTCCTCGCCAAAAACACCGCCAAGATCGAATCCTACTACAAAAGACTGCTGAAGGCCAAACAGGCGCTCGTCGAATCGGAGATGGCCGACCTCAAATAGCCCATGTCGAGCCACAATGTTGTTGACGGCACATCACCCCGGTGAAAACCGGGGTCCAGCAAGTCTTTAATTTTCCCGGATTCCGGCTTTCGCCGGAATGACAAAAGTTTTAGGTCAACCTCCCTTGGGCTTTTGCCCACAGCGAAGGATGAAAGTGCCCCCTCAGGAGGGACTTTTCAGAGAAACAACATTGAGTCCCGCTGCACCCGTGTCAGCTCCCATTGCCGAGACGGTGAAAGGGGACTTCGTGTTTTTTTCTCCTATCGTCTCTAAAGGTATAAAGCGGGTTGACATTTCACCGTAGATTCTGTATTAGAAGAACGACTGTCTAGTGCAATATTGTACATGCCTTTTCAAGGGGCGGGAGTTTCGGTCCTTCCCCTGAAGCGTCCATCTCCAAGTTCTATCGGTTGCTCTTTCGCCGGAGGCTGTGTTTTCTTGCTCATTGTGCTTTCCTGCTCATGCGAACGCGGATGTTCGATCCTCCTTATTGAATGCAAACCGATGGAATTCTTTTCTTTGTAGAAAAAAGATTCTTCTATGTTTTCAATGTGTTGTGTGAATGGTTTTAGAGAGCAACTTGTCGCCGAGCCCGTGCAATGTGTGCGGGGGAGGCTGTTTTGCGTTTAGTGTTCGGGGTTCTTGTCGCTCAATATTGAACATAAGGAGAAGTGTAGGGGTCACAGGAGTCTACCGGTATAGTCAATCTAACAGGTAAAGAATTGAAAGGAGGACCCAACCTTGGCTTTTCAACCATCAAAACAAGTTTATTCGGGACAAATCAGGGAAGTAACACTTGGAGTTGGAGACAAGGCCGTAGTCATTGGCGGCAAGGCCGCTTATCCGTTCCATTCCTTTGAAGGTTCAATTCCTCATCCCCCCAAAGTGGCGATGGAAATTTGGGACAAGGACCCCACGGAGGATTGGTGTGCGGCTGCGAAGGAGCCCTTCAAGGATGTTCTGGCGGACCCTGCCGCCTGGGCCAAGAAGTGCGTGAGCGAGTTCGGCGCCGAAATCCTGGTCGTGCAGACCAAGAGCGCGGATCCCAACGCCGACAACAGGCCTGCCGACCAGGTGGCCGAAACGGTGAAAAAGATCGTGGAGGCAGTGGATGTCCCCGTGGTGGTCTGGGGTGTGGCCAACCATGAGAAAGACACGGAAGTCATGCGCGCCGTTGCTGAAAAATGCACCGGGAAACGCCTGGCTCTCTCCCCTGTGGAAGACGGCGATTACAAGCAGATCGGCGCAGCGTGCCTGGGCTATCAGCACATCGTGGTTTCCTCCTCCCCCATCGATGTCAACCTTGCCAAGCAGCTCAACATTTTGCTGGGCAATCTCGGCGTGAACACCAAGGACATCGTCATCGATCCTACGACCGGTGGTTTGGGCTATGGCCTGGAATACAGCTATTCCGTCATGGAAAGAATCGTGCAGGCTGCTCTGACCCAGGAAGACGAGAAGCTGCAGCAGCCCATCATCGCCAACGTGGGCAATGAAGTGTGGAAGTCCAAGGAAGCCAACCTGAGCGCGGAAGACGCTCCTCAGTTGGGCGATCCCACCCAGCGGGCGATCCTCATGGAATGCATCACCGCGGTGGATCTGCTCCTGGCCGGGGCTGACGTGGTGACCCTGCGCCACCCGGAATCCGTGAAACGGATCAAGGGCTTCATCCAGAAAATGATGTAGACAGAGTGGCTGGTCCAAGAGGTCGAGTTGCCCTGTTCTTTTATTTCAAAGAATAATCAATAACCCCAGGAAGGGGAGATGAGGTGTAATATGTCGGAAGAAAAAAAGCAAAAGCCCATCAACTTTAGGGATGTGTCAACCTGCGAATCCACCATTCAGATGTTGCAAAAGATGGCCGACGACGGCGTTGCAAACGCCTTCCAGAGAGCAGCCGACATGAAGCCCTGCCCCATCGGCGCGGATTCGGCCTGTTGTAAGCACTGCTTCATGGGTCCCTGCCGTTTGAATGCAAAAGATCCCTATTCGAAGGTAGGCGTTTGCGGTGCGACCATCGATACCATCGGCGCCAGGAACTTTGCCCGGATGGTGGCCAGTGGCTGCGCAGCCCATACCGACCACGGCATGGGCATGCTCGACGTGTTCCGTGAAGTTGTTCGCGGCAACATCCAGGGCTACAAGATCAAAGACGAAGAAAAGCTCCGCAGCGTGGCCAAGAGCATTGATATCGAGGTGGAAGGGCGCACCACTCAGGAGATCGCCACAGACCTCTACGAGGAGCTGGAAAGAACCTACACCCAGGTGGAAGGCGAAATCCCCTTCGCCAAGCGCGTTCCGCCCAAGACTCTCGAAACCTGGCGTAAGGCCGGCATCGTCCCCCGCGGCGCCATGCGCGAGATCATGGAAATCATGCACCGCACCCACATGGGCGTGGATCAGGACTATGAGAACATGGTCCGCCAGTGCTCCCGGACGGCTCTTTCCGACGGCTGGGGCGGATCCATGGTGGCCACCGAGCTTTCCGACATCATGTTCGGAACCCCCAAGCCCCTGGTTGCCGGCGTG
>DAIQOB010000341.1:0-3888 GCA_036788075.1 Syntrophobacteraceae bacterium | reverse complement strand
CCTAAGTTTGAAATTTGACTCCTTGCCGCATACCCCTCATTAAATTCAAGACAAAAAACACTGAATGAAACAATCAGAGCCCTTTACAACCCCCGCGACCCGCCGAATAGGATGGACGAGCTTTCCGTGCGTCGGCACCTCCCGTCAAGGCAGCATCGAAGAGATCTTCAGGAACTATAGCAGATCATTGGATAATGAGGCTCAGACGAGATGACAGAGGGACTGCTCGACGGTCCCCTATGTATAAACCACATGACGAAGAAAAACCAACAGGATTTTATATCCATACGGCGGTTGCCCGCTCGACTTTTTTGTTCCGTGACTGGACCCGCACAGGGGCCGCCCCCGGCTGATTTGAGAAGGTAAGAGCCACCGTCGCAGGAGATGGCTCTTGACCCGGACTGTTTTTATGCTTTACGCTCTCAGTGTGGCCATGCAGTGATGGCCTGGATGCGCACAGACATGAGGACGAGTTTCATCCATTCCTTTCAGTCGGGCATCGCGAGACCGATCGACCGATGCCTGTTCACGAGAGACCTGCCTTTGCAAACCCTGCAGCATATTTACAACGCCATCTGGAACACCGTCGGGTATGGAGTGATTTCCTTCCTCCGAAACAGAACCGGCGAAGACACTCTATTCTGGAGGGGAAGACTGGGCCATTATGAATACCCGCCCATGAGAGGCGCCCCCCCCCGCATCTGGTTCCATGCCGTATCGGTGGGCGAGGTGGCGGGAGCCGTCCCAACGATCCAAGCGCTTCGCCGCCGCCTTCCCCGGGCAACCCTCTTTCTTACGACGGGAACGCCCCAGGGATTCCGCTTCGCCATGGCCCAACTCCCCCGGGAGGTTTCCGTCTTTCCTTTTCCCCTCGATCTTCCGGCAGTCCTGAACAAAGCTTTCCAGGCGCTGAAGCCGGACCTCTACGTGGCCATGGAAAGTGAATTCTGGCCCAATCTCTTCAGAATCCTCAGAGAAAGACAAATTCCTTCCCTGCTCCTCAATGGACGACTGTCTCTACGGTCCGCCCGGCGCTACGCCCTCTTCAAATCCCTCTTCCTCCCTGTTTTCCAGCAATTTCGATATCTCGCCATGCTCTCCGAAACCGATCGGCAGAACGTCATTCACCTGGGCGCTCCTCCCGAGCGCGTCGCCGTCCTGGGAAGCTCCAAGTACGACGGGCTGCCGCTCAGGGCTCGCCCGGAAAGCGCCGACGCCTGGCGGACGCTCCTCGACATTCCCCGGCACCTCCCCGTGGTGGTCGGCGGCAGCCTGCGCCGGTCCGAATGCATCAGAATCCTCCAGACTTTTCAGTCACTGCTCCACCAGGAGCCTGAAACCGTGGGGATTTTCGCCCCCAGACATCTCCATCGCATCCCTGAGATGGCTCAATGGCTGGAAAAGGAGGGGATCCCCCATCAGCTCCTCACGGACATCGAAAAGGGCCGGGAAAAGAGGCACACGCCTGCCGTGCTGGTGGATCGCATTGGGATATTGTTCGAGCTCTACTCCCTGGGCGATCTCATCTTTTGCGGGGGAACCCTCGAGCCCATTGGCGGCCACAACATCCTGGAGCCGGCGGCATGGAAAAAACCGGTTTTCTACGGTCCTTCCTTGCAAAAAGTCATTGATGAACATAATATCCTCCATTCCCTGGGAGGGAGCTTTCCGGTCCGGAGCACCGAAGATCTGCTGCACCAGTGGACTTATTGGATACAGCACCGGCAGGAACTGAAGGCCCACGGCGACAAAGCCGGCGAGGCGCTCCAGCGGTTGACGGGAGCGGCAGACCGCCAGGCGGCCCTGATCCTGGACACACTCTCGGAAAGGCAGGCGGGACGGAGCACCGGCCATGAGTAAACTCGAAGAACTTCTCCGGGAATACAAGGAGGGGGGCAAGGATCTGGAGGAGGTGCTGCATTTCCTCAGGAAGCTTCCCTATGAAAACCTCTCCTTTGCCCGCGTAGATCACCACCGGCCGCTGCGCCGGGGATACCCGGAGGTTGTCTACGGCGAAGGCAAAACGGCCGATCAGGTGGTGAGCATCGTCCAGGCCATGGCGGATTTCGGAAGCAGAGTCCTCATCACCCGGGTGGATGCGGCAAAGGCAGCGGCCATCATGACCGCGATTCCCGGCATGGTGTATCATTCCGAGGCGAGATTGCTCTCATGGGAACGGGAGCCGTTACCGATTTTGTCTCAGGGAGCCATACACGTACTTTGTGCCGGATCATCCGACGTTCCGGTAGCCGAGGAAGCAGCCGTCACGGCTGAATTCATGGGCAACCGGGTCAAACGATTTTTTGATGTGGGAGTTGCCGGCCTGCACCGGCTGCTGGGGATCTGGGATGAACTGCAGGAGGCCTCCGTCTACGTGGTGACAGCCGGCATGGAGGGAGCTCTCCCGAGTGTCGTGGGCGGGCTGGTGGAGCGCCCCATCATCGCAGTACCCACGAGTGTAGGATATGGAGCGAGCTTCAACGGCCTGGCGGCTCTGCTGGGGATGCTCAACAGCTGTGCACCGGGAGTCGCCGTCGTCAACATTGACAATGGTTTTGGGGCGGGTTATCTGGCTGCCATCATCAATCAGAATACCATGACTGAAGCCATGAGATTTTCAGCAGATGCCGTCGGGGGAGATGCCCCTCCTGCTGGGAAAAAGATCGAATCATCTTAAGGGAATGAAAAGGAGCACCCCGTGGCCAGAGAATACCGACCCAACGTGAGAGAATCGGCCGTCATTTCAAAACTCGACCATGCCAAGGAGTCGCAGCGAGCCAACGCCTTGAACCTGCTGCGCGACAGGATCGACGACCTGAGCGACCGCATCGTCATGAAGCTTTTGGAAGAGCGCCTGGTGGAAACGACCAACAGGGCCGAAATGGAAAACCAGATTCATTTCAACCTGGAAACCCTGCTCAATGCAGAGGAATTCGAAGTGCAGCTGGAGACCGCAGACCTGAGGACCCTGGTGGCACGTCCGAATTTCATCAGCCTCTATGTAACGTCTTTTATCATCCGGACTCTCATCAATCATAAATGCATCGTCGAAGTTTATGGGACCGATGAGGACATTTACGAATGTGTCAACAAGCAGGTCACACGGCTGATCACCGTGTAGGAGGTATGGCGCTAAAACCCTAGAAAATCAACAAATTCGTCTTCCGTCATTTCATCCAGAATGGGAAAAGGCTCATTCTCGGTTTCATCGAGCTGCTGCTGGTACTCTTCCAGGGTATAAGGATCGCTCATCTCTTCGATCCAGAATCTCTCGGCGGCATCCTGGTTGGCCAGGTATTCCATCACCTTTTCCTCAGCTTCTTCAGGATCATCCGCCTGGATAAGGCAGGATGCGCTGCTTTGCTTTTGCCCGTTGGCTCTAAACCCCAGAGCCACCTCAAAAATATACAAACCATTTTCCGGATCAAACAACATGGAGCACGGTACCTCTTCTGCACACGAAGCTGAATATTGAGATTCTACAACAATAACAATAGGTTAAGATAATTCTCAGAATAATACCAAAATATCGACTCCGTCAAGGGAAAACTGCAGCCACGTCTCCAGCGGGCATCCGGTCATAACACACGGCCGGGTCGCATCGCCTCCGCCTCAAACGGCCGCCGACGCGCTACCCGATTCAGGTCTTTCAGGCGCAACAGGTCTTCGTAGGTGAAATCCGGACGTCTGCACGCAAAAAAGGTGTTGTTGTGATACAGGGGCTCACCCGCGAGATCATAGGGGGATACGACGCACGCATCTTTCCACATGGGGGTTCCCGGGACGGGAGAATACTCACAGAGGTACGGTTGAGCACCGGCTCGAGCCACGACCCGGATGGCGTCAGCAACCTCTTCGGGCGTTTGCCCGGGGAGTCCGCACAAGAGG
>DAIQOB010000340.1:0-3910 GCA_036788075.1 Syntrophobacteraceae bacterium | reverse complement strand
AAGATTTTAAAATATAAGCTCAAGGACCAGTCAGTCGCTTAGTGCTGAGGATCCTAAATTCGCGGCCATTTCTTTGTAGGAGCGGCTTCCAGCCGCGACAAAAATAGGTGGTTTTCTAAAGATTCGCGGCAGGATGCCCCTCCTACAAAAGCATGAAGGTAAACGGCTGCGCAATTGCCATCGTGGGCACTTAGTATGACTTTCCTTGGGTAAAGTTATTGTCGGAAGCTTTATGGGAGACAGCCTGCCTACCGGCAGGTTTTGCCGGGCAGGCGCATTCACTGGACTCGAAACAGAAGAAACGAGGGAGAAATGAAGGAAATCAGCACAGTTGGAGTTGTCGGCGCTGGAAACATGGGCTCGGGGATCGCCCAGAAACTGGCCATGGAGGGGCTGAACGTCATCCTGGTGGATACCCAGCAGGACTTCGTGGAACGGGGCCTGAATACGATACGCCGCATCCTGGGCGAGGGTGTGGAAAGGAAAATTCTGAAACAGGAGCAGGTCGATGCCACTATGAGTCGCCTCCAGGGGACGACGGACCTGAAGGCTCTTGCCAACGCGGATATGGTCATCGAAGCGGTGTTCGAAAACGAACAGGTCAAGAAGGACCTTTTCAAAAATCTCGACCAGATCTGCTCCAAGGAAACCATCCTGGCCAGCAACACCTCCAGCTATTACGTCGCCGACCTGGCGAAGGCGACTTCGCGTCCCGACCGGTTCGTGGGCTTCCATTACTTCTATCATCCCGCCAAGAACCGGCTCCTGGAGGTCATCCCCCACGATGGAACGAGTGAAGAGACCGTCAAGCGCGCCCTGGAAGTCGGACGGCTGCATTCCAAGACCACCATTGTCGTGAAAGACGCGTCAGGGTTTTGCGTCAACCGGTTTTTCTCTCCCCTGCTGACGGAAGCCATCCAGATCCTGGACGATGGGCTGGCGGATATCCCCACCATCGAAGAAGCAGCCAAGCAGGCCTTCAAGATCGGCATGGGCCCCTTCGAGCTCATGAACGTCACGGGCATTCCCATCACGCTCCATGCCTCCACCACCTTCGGCCGGGAGCTGGGATCGCTCTATGGAACCCCCAAGTCCATTGCCAAAAAGGTCGAGGAGGGCACCCCCTATGATCTCAGCGGTGAGCCCGACCCGTCCAAATTTGAAATGGTGCAGGATCGTCTGTTCGGGGCCTGCCTGGGCGCCGCTGCCGCTTTGGTGAGCGAGGGCATTGCCAGCATCGAGGATACGGACCTGGGCGCCAAAGTCGGCCTCCGCTGGAGGCAGGGCCCCTTTGAGATCATGAACCGCATCGGCATCGAAAAGACCTACCAGCTGGTGGAAGCCATGACCCGGCGGTATAAAGATTTCAAGATGCCGGAGATCCTCATCAAGCAGCGCCAGTTGGGGAAGCCCTTCGAGTTCAAGTATGTGAAGCAGGAAGTCAAGGACGGTATCGCCTTCATCACCATCAACCGACCCGAGGCCATGAACGCCCTCAACGAGGTGACGGTCAAGCAGATTGCCGAGCAGTTCGACGCCGCCGAAGCCAACCCGGCTGTGAAGGCCATCGTGTTCCAGGGGGCCGGCAAAGCCTTCGTGGCGGGTGCCGATATTCGTTATTTTATAAATAACATTAAGAATAACCGTATCGACGCCACCGAGGCCTTCACGCGATTCGGTCATGAGCTGTTCCTCAAGATCGAAAACTCCAAGAAGATCACCGTAGCCGTCCTGGATGGGTTGTCCCTGGGCGGAGGCAGCGAAATGGCCCTGGCCTGCCAGGCCATCGTGGCCACTCCGGCAGGGTCCATGGGCTTTCCGGAAACGGCCATCGGGATCTTTCCGGGATTGGGCGGCATGATTCGCAGCGCGCGACAGATGGGAACGGAATTGGCCAAGTACTACGTATTCACGGGCAAATCCATTTCCGCCCAGGATGCCTTCGATCTGGGCATCGTCACAAAGCTGGTCCGTCCCCAGGAGCTCGAGAACGCCCTCCGCGAGGTCTGCTCCGGGAGCCAGCCCGACAAGTACCGCGCCCGGGAAATTCCCGCAAAGTTTGCAGAATTGGCCAAGGCCTGCTCCCCGGCCAATGTCGAAGCGCTGCTGGCGGGCAAAAAGCCTGAAGGGGTTTCCGACGCCCTGGCGGAATCGACCCTCAAGGCGATTTCTCGAAAAGCGCCCCTGGCCTTGAAGAAGGCCAATGAGCTCATGGACGCGCAGCAGAAGGTTTCCATTCCCGAAGCCGTCGAGCTGGAGCTGGCCGAGCTCCGCTATATGTTCTCTACGGAAGATGCTCTGACCGGTCTGTCCTCCCTCGGTGGAAAGCCACCGCAGTACAAGGGAAAATAAGTCGGAAGGTTTGAGTCGGTCATCGTGCTTCCTTAACCGCCCCGTCCCCTGTGAAGGCCGGGGCGCAACGAAAGGAAACGGAATGAAGCGTACAGGAATGGTTTTTCTTTTGGCCCTGGTGTTTTGTGTGAGTGCCTCCCTGGTCCAGGCGGAACCGGTGGAATTCAAGTTTGCCCATTTCATCAATCCCATCGAGCCCGGTCCCGAATCCGGGCAATGGATTGAAAAGGACCTCAACGAGAAATTCGGCGACAAGATCAGCGCCAAGTATTTCCACTCGGGCCAGATGGGCAACGAGATCGAAATCGTCAAGAAGGTCCGTATGGGAGCGCTACAGGGCGCCTACTGCACGGGCAACTATGCCCCGGAGCTCGGCGGCAAGTTTGGAATCGGGACCTTGGCCTTCCTGATGGATTCCTATGACAAGTGGGAAGGATTGTTGAATAATCCGGACCTTCGCAAGGAATTGTTCACCAGTCTCCAGGACAAGGATCTTCTGGTGCTGGATATGGCCTTCTTCGGTCTTTACGGCATCGTCAGCACCAAGCCGGTCAAGACCCTCGAAGAGCTCAAGCCCATGAAAATGCGGACGACTCAGGCCCGCTACCCCCTGGCGTTCTGGAATGCCCTGGGGATGAACCCCGTGCCCATGGCCTGGGCGGATGTCTTCCCCGGTCTCAAGCAGGGTGTGGTGGACGGCACGGACCAGACGGAAAATATCGCCCGTATGCGCCTCGCCGATGTCTGCAAATATTTCCTCACGACCAAACATATGGTGGGAACCTTCTTTTTTGTCGTCAATGACAAGTGGTGGAATGGACTGCAGCCCGAGGTTCGCGACGCCCTCTCCAAAACGATCTCCGAAAATCTCGCCAAGGCGCGTCAGGCCAGCAGAAAGCTGACGGAAGAGGCCCCTGCGGGATTGAAGGAAAAGGGCGTGACCGTGTCCGAGCTCTCCCCTGAGGATATGGCCAAGTTCAAGTCCCTGCAGATGCCGGTGTGGGATAAGTTCGAAGACGAGGTGGGTAAGGACTGGATGACCAAGATCAAAACCTTTACCGCTTCAGTGGAAAAGAAATAGACTTTCATTTTCCGGGAAACGCTCCGCCCGTGGTGCTCCCTTGCCACGGGCGGCATCAATGGGCAAGGAGCTCCTCTTGAAAAAGCTTATCGCCGTCATAGACATTCTGGAGCGGTGGGGTATTCTGATCAGCTTCTCCGTGAGCCTTGTTGCGCTGACGATCAGCATTGTCACCCGCTACGTTTTTCAAAGGCCGTTGACCTGGCCGGACGAGTTGACCACGTACCTGTTTATCGCCATGACTTTCCTGGGCGCCAGTGCTTCGGTGAAGAACGGCATGGAGCTGAAGGTGGACGCCCTCTATGAAGCCTTCCCCCAGTGGCGGTTCCAGATGGATGTGATCCTGCACGTGGTCCGCTTGGGAGTATGCACCACGTTCGTCTATGCGGGATGGAAATTCGTCCTCATTGAAATGGATATGGAAACGGTCACCCCCATACTCCTCATCCCATCCAGCGTCATTTCGGGCATGCTTCC
>DAIQOB010000339.1:1402-3915 GCA_036788075.1 Syntrophobacteraceae bacterium | reverse complement strand
GAAATCACTCGAAACCAGTTCCTCCGTCACATAGTTCAAAATCCCGTGGAGCGGTCCATTGGCTGCATCTTCGAAGACCTTGTTCACTTCGTCGATGGTCACGTCTCTGCCCACGCGAACCACCAGGTCCACGAGGGAGACATTGGGAGTGGGAACACGGATGGAAATGCCGTCCAGCTTGCCCTTCAGCTCCGGAATGACTTCGGCCACGGCCCGTGCCGCACCCGTTGTGGTGGGGATCATGGAAAGGGCGGCCGCCCGCGCACGGCGCCGGTCTTTATGCAGGGCGTCCAGAAGGCGTTGATCCATGGTGTAGGAATGAATGGTGGTCATGAGGCCATGCTCCACCACGAAACGGTCGTGCAGGAGAGCCACGATGGGCGCCAGACAGTTGGTCGTACACGACGCATTGGAAACGATGTGATGCTTCCGGGGATCATAGGTGCTCTCGTTGACCCCGATCACGAAGGTGGCGTCCATCCCCTTGCCGGGAGCGGAAAGGAGCACTTTGCGGGCGCCGGCATTGATGTGCTTCTGGCAGTTGTCGCGGTCTGCGAAGCGGCCCGTGCTCTCAAGAACTACATCCACTTTCAGCTCGTGCCAGGGAGACTGGGCGGGATCGGAAATTTTGAGGCACTTGTAGTTTTTCCCGTCGACGATGATGCTGTCCTCGGTGCTGGAGACCTCACGGTGCCACACCCCGTGGACCGAATCATACTTCAGCAGATAAGCCAGCTCCGAAGGGGTGGCCATGTCGTTCAAAGCCACCACTTCCAGTGGAGCGTTTCTATCGATCAAGGCTTTGAAAATAGTGCGCCCAATACGCCCGAATCCATTGATTGCTACTCGAATAGACATTCTCTCTCTCCTTTATTGACCCAAAACACTCCAACTACAACATTTTCGCGATACTGACCGTTCGATCTCCAAGCATATTGGTGTAGCTGCCCAGTTCGTTGTCGTACCAGCCGTAAATCACTGCCTGGGTAACCGGAATTTCCAGAACCTTGTCCTTGAGGGATGCCTTTCCTTCCGCCGCCACCTTGCCGATCTGTGTTACGTCGAAGGAGGCTCCGGCACCCCCTTCACCCAGGGAATCGATATAAGCGCATGCGCTCAAAATGCTTTCCATATTGATGCGCACTGCGGAAGTCCGAGTATGATTTTCATGTCCTTCAATAACGGCCGCCGCTCTCGGCAGGCCGATGATGTCCGACGAAACATTCTGATCGTCCGAGTAGACGAGGTACCCCTCGGGGAAGTGCTTCACCGCCTGCTGGTAGATGCCGTTGATTTTCTCCCGGTTGATGGGATTTCTCAGGCTTTCATCCTGGATCATCATGACCAGGATGATAAGAGATCCGGCCGTGACAGGGACGCGCACCGACTCGGCAATGAACCCGATGCGCTTCATTTCGGGGATCACCAGGCCGAGGGCTTTGGCGGCGCCGGTACTCGTCAGGATGATATTGTTGAAGACCGATCGACTCTTCCTCAGGTCCGTGGCCTTGCTCTTGGGGGAGCGGTCCAGGACCTGCTGGGAGCTCGTCGCCGCGTGCACGGTGGTCATGGATGCCGACAGGATACGGTCCGCTCCGAAATAGTCGAGCAGGGGCTTCACCATGTAGGACAGGCAGGTTGTCGTGCAGGACGCGTTGGAAATCACCAGGTGCCGCGTGGGGTCGTAGTCGGAATCGTTGATCCCCATGACGGTGGTGACCGCATCCGCGGGCATTTCCCGGCTCTTATCCTTTATCTTGAAAGGGGCCGACGCGATGACCTTCTTGGCCCCGGCAGCGAGGTGTCCTCGCAGGGAGCCCTTGGGGTCGTCGGGTGGAACGGTGGGGTCGAGAAAGGCGCCCGTCGCATCCACCACCAGGTCTACTCTGTGATCCCTCCAGCCGATTTTGGACGGATTGCGCTCTTTGCACAGAAACGTCGTTTTGATTCCATTGATGCGCATGCTTCCAGAGGCTTCGTCCAGCTCTTCGATGACCCGCCCAGCCCGACAGCCATACAGATAAGTGTGCAATGCTCCGTACGTGGAGTCCTTCTCGAGGAAACTGGCAATATCCTGAAGACTGGTACCGACATCACGGCCGATGTTGATCACAAGTTCAGAAAAGTATTGGCGCTCTACATGGTGCCAGATGGAGAGCTTCGCAATTCTTCCCAGACCGTTGATCCCCAGTTTCATTGGCACCATTTTTTCCTGGTCACTCATATTGCCTCCCCTTACGATCGACTCATCCTGAAACAGCCACAATCCAACGCTCCAGTGCGGACTAGCTTCGCTGACGCCCAAGGGTCAAGATGCTGCGCAACATCCAATACATTAGGCATTCCAATCAGTAACTTCAAGTCCTTCAATGGTTTTTTCCCCGTCACACGGCGTCGTCCCGCCATGTCCTCTCCCAGGGAGCTCTCCATCGGCTGCTGTTTTCAGGATGGCGAATTCTTGCAACCGATCACTTCACGGTCAAATCGTTGCATGTTGTGTTCAACTCAAAAGA
>DAIQOB010000339.1:0-1302 GCA_036788075.1 Syntrophobacteraceae bacterium | reverse complement strand
TTGCAACCGATCACTTCACGGTCAAATCGTT
The DNA here is from genome assembly GCA_036788075.1 of Syntrophobacteraceae bacterium. Lineage (GTDB taxonomy): Bacteria > Desulfobacterota > Syntrophobacteria > Syntrophobacterales > Syntrophobacteraceae > Desulforhabdus. The sequence goes on along the minus strand of DAIQOB010000339.1, from coordinate 1,271 downwards.
GCATGTTGTGTTCAACTCAAAAGATCCACTTCCACTATGTCATGGTGTCCCAAATAGATGGCTCCGCTTCGTCCATCGATACCGATGGGATCCCCCGTCTGGAGAACATGCTCGGTCTGATCGGGGGCAACGATCCGGCATTTCTTATCTTTGACCCACACCTTCATCTTGCTGAATCCCACCACGCAGGTCTTCCCCAGGCGGTGGGCGACGATGGCGGCGTGAGAGGTCGCTCCGCCCTTGCCGGTGAGAATTCCGTCGGAAATGGAGATTTCCCCGATATCGTCGGGAACCGTGTCCGAGCGCAGGAGAATGACGGGCTGGTTGATCTGTTCCTTTCTCAACCGCACGATGGATTCCAGGTCAAAAGCCACCAGACCGCAGAGGGCGCCACCGCTGACGCCGATCCCATTGCCGACGTATCCCGCCTGCAGTTCCTGGGATGGTTTGAACGCGGGATACACGCGGCGCACACGCGGAGCCATGTTCCGGGATTGCAGGACATAGACGCCCTCTTCTCCGTCCCCCTGAAACGTGAATTCAATTTCCTGAGGCGCCCAGCTTTGGTGCTGGGTCAGGTCCTGCGCAATGTCCACGAGGCGTCGGTACACTCGGGGGAAGAGTGCCTCCAGGGACGACTCTTCCCGACCTCCTTCCGTCAGCCTTTGTTTTTCCGACAGGGGGAGTGTTTTCACCAGCCCTCCCACGACGTCTTCGCCCTGGTTGCCCTGCGTGAAATCCCCCACAGGCTCGATCTCGTCTTCGGCGGTCCTGGGGTTGTGCGTGAACATCACTCCGGCCCCCGACCGACTGTCCAGGTTTCCGAAGACCATCGACTGTATGGTGACCGCTGTGCCCCAATGCTCCGAGAGCATCATGATCTCCCGGTAGGTTTTTGCCTTTTCGGAATCCCAGGATTCCATGACCTTGCCGATGGCCGTGAAAAGCTGGTCTCGGGGATCCTCCGAAAATTCGATGTGGTGGTTCTTGAGCTCCTCCCTGTACGCAAGGGCCAGACGGCGAATTTCTTCGGGTTCGAATTCCCTCTTCACGTGCCGCCCATGCAGCTTCTTGAACCGGCCCATGACAGCTGTGAAAACATCTCGCTCCATGCCGAAAGACATTCCCCACGACTGGATGAAACGGCGGTAGTTGTCCCAGGCGAACCAGACCTGACCGGTTTCCTTGATGAGTCCCTCGACCACCGCTTCATTGATTCCAACGTTCAAGAAGGTGTTCATCATACCGGGCATGGATACGGCCGCCCCGCT
>DAIQOB010000338.1:0-3922 GCA_036788075.1 Syntrophobacteraceae bacterium | reverse complement strand
CGGCATCGAGCCGGACGATGGTCTGGCCGCCGTGGGGTCGGGAGCGCCTTACGCGCTGGCGGCCGCACGGGCACTGACTTTGCACACGGCGCTGCCCGTACGTCAGATCGCTGAAGAAGCCATGAAGATTGCGGCGTCCATCTGCATCTACACCAATACGGAATTTACCCTGGAGGAGCTCTAGTCCGATGCAACAACCCCTGACACCTGCGGAAATCGTGCGAGAACTGGACAAATACATAATAGGCCAACGGGATGCCAAGCGCATGGTGGCCATCGCCCTCCGGAACCGCTGGCGGCGTCAGCAGGTACCGGAGCATTTGAGGGATGAGATTGCCCCCAAAAACATCATCATGATCGGTCCCACAGGAGTCGGGAAAACAGAGATCGCTCGCCGTCTCGCGCGGTTGGCGCAGTCCCCCTTTCTCAAGATCGAGGCAAGTAAATTTACAGAAGTGGGATATGTGGGCCGCGATGTGGAATCCATGATTCGCGACCTCATGGAACTGGCCGTCAGCATGGTGCGCACCGAAGAGATGGAAGCGGTCAAAATGCGGGCGGAGGAGATCACCGAAGAAAAACTCCTGGATATTCTCCTGCCCCCCAAGAGACAGGCTGAATCGAGAGAGTCGGCATCCGATCAGACGGAAAATCTCAGAGCAGCATTGGAAGAATCCGAACAAGCCGATTCCACGCGGGAAAAGCTCAGAAAGCTCCTGAGAAAAGGGGCCCTGGACGACCGCTATGTCGACCTGGAAGTCCCGGACCGCAATGTACCCATGGTGGAAATATTCGCGGGAGCCGGCATGGAGGACATGGACTACAACTTCCGGGAAATGCTCGGTTCCATGATGCCCCGGCGGACCAAGAGGCGGAAAGTCAAGATTCCAGAGGCGCGTGAAATTCTCGTTCAGGACGAATCCCAGCGCCTGATCGATATGGACAAGGTCATCAAGTCCGCCGTCGAACGAGTGGAGCATTCCGGCATCATCTTTCTGGACGAGATCGATAAAATCGCAGGCCGTGAATCCACCAAGGGCCCTGACGTTTCACGCGAGGGCGTGCAGCGCGATCTTCTGCCCATCGTGGAAGGGTCCACTGTGACCACCAAATATGGCATGGTGAAAACCGACCACATCCTCTTCATTGCCTCGGGAGCGTTCCACATTTCCAAGCCTTCGGACCTGATCCCCGAGCTTCAGGGAAGGTTCCCCATCCGCGTGGAGCTGCAGTCCCTCACGAAGGAGGACTTTCTGCGGATTCTGAAGGAACCCGAGAACGCCTTGATCGTTCAATACGAATCGCTCCTGGCGACAGAAGAAGTAAAGCTCGTTTTCCATGACGACGCCATCGAGGAGATCGCCTCCATCGCCTACCAGGTCAACAGCAGGACGGAAAACATTGGAGCGCGGCGTCTGCACACGATCATGGAGAAGCTCCTGTCGGAAATTTCCTTCAATGCCCCCGACCTCAAGGGACAGGAAATTCCCATCACTAGCGCCTACGTCCGGGATACCCTGCAGGAAATCGTTAAAGACGAAGATCTGAGCCGATACATTCTCTAACCGGCAGGAACAGGCGGCATGATCCTGCCGCGGCTTTCGCCGGTATTTTCAAGAGGTGGCGTATGATAGAAAAAGCGAATATTTTGATCGAAGCACTCCCGTATATCCGTCGTTTCTACCAGGAAACGGTGGTGATCAAATACGGCGGCCACGCCATGGTAGCTGAAGATCTGAAAGAGTCCTTCGCCAAGGACATCGTGCTCATGAAGCATATTGGAATCAATCCCGTGGTCGTCCATGGCGGTGGGCCCCAGATCGCCCAGATGCTGGAGCGCATCGGCAAGCAGAGCGACTTCTGTGGTGGAATGCGTGTGACCGATCCCGATACCATGGACGTCGTGGAGATGGTCCTGGCGGGAAAGATCAACAAAGACATCGTTTCCATGGTGAATCGGCACGGAGGACGCGCCATCGGGCTCAGCGGCAAAGATGCAAAGCTTATCGAAGCACGCAAGCTTCACGTGTTTCGCTATCAGGGGGATGACAGGCCGCCCGAGATCATCGACATCGGAATGGTGGGCGAAGTGCAGCGCATCAATGTGGAAATCATCCAGGCCCTCGAGAGAAGCAACATCATTCCCATCATCGCCCCCGTGGGGGTGGGCGAGCACGGCGAAACCTACAATATCAACGCGGACCTGGTAGCCGGCCATATCGCAGGAGCCTTGAAGGCGAAAAAACTGATCCTCATGACCGATGTTGAGGGAGTCCTCGATAAAGAAGGACGACTCATTCCCAGTATGACCCTGGCGGAAGCCGCTGACGCCCTCCAGGACGAGACCCTGAAAGGCGGCATGATCCCCAAGGTCCAGTGCTCCATGGATGCGGTGCAGGCAGGGGTCAAGAAAGTGCATATCGTGGACGGGCGCATTCCCCATGCGGTGCTCCTGGAAATGTTTACGGACGCGGGCATCGGCACTGAAATTTTCAAGAAGCGCCCCAAAGAAAAGAAAGCACATGAGTCAAACATGAACACTCTATAGCATAACGGTATGAAAGCCATGGACGAGGCTACCGATACCGGTTCCGGTTCCGGTGTGCGTTTGTGGTGAAGAACCAAGGAGCAATTTGATGGAAAACATACAGGCAGCCTGTCAGGAGCACATTTGCAATACCTACGCAAGACTTCCCGTCGTCTTTATCCGGGGAGAAGGATGCAGGTTGTGGGATGATACGGGCAAGGAATACCTCGACTTTTTGGCTGGAATCGCCGTCTGCAACCTGGGGCATGCGCACCCCGCTCTCGCGGACATCCTCTGCCGGCAGGCCAAGACTCTGATCCATGTGTCGAATCTTTTTTTCACGACGCCTCAGGTGCAACTGGCGGCGGAATTGACACGACATTCTTTTGCAGATAAGGTGTTTTTTTCCAACAGTGGAGCCGAAGCCAACGAGGCGGCCATCAAGATCGCCCGCAAATACAGCAAGGACCGCCACGGTCTGGGGCGTTTTCACATCATCACCATGAAAGACTCGTTTCATGGCAGGACCCTCGCCACACTGTCGGCCACTGGACAGGAAAAGGTCCACAAAGGGTTTGAACCCCTTGTAGATGGGTTCACTTTTGTCGACTTCAATTCGCTGGAAGCGGTGGAAGCCGCCATAACAGACAAGACCTGCGCGGTCATGGTGGAGCCCATACAGGGCGAGGGAGGCATCAACATCCCGGATCCCGGCTACCTGAAGGAATTGAAAGCCCTCTGCGAAAGCCGCGATCTCCTGCTCATTTTCGACGAGGTCCAGGTGGGGATGGGACGGACTGGGACGCTGTTCGCCTACGAGCAGGAAGGCGTTTCGCCGGACATCATGACTCTGGCGAAAGCCCTGGGAAATGGACTTCCCATCGGTGCCATGCTGGCCACCGAAGCGGTGGCCAAGACTTTTGTCCCAGGGAGTCATGCCACCACTTTTGGCGGGACTCCCCTGGTGACTTCCGTTGCCCTGGGGGTTCTCGAACACATAGCGGAGGCTTCTTTCCTGTAGAGAGTGAACCTGACGGGGCATTATTTCATGGATCGCCTGAAGGCGCTCCAGGCACGACACAGCGTGATCTGCGGCGTCCGCGGCAGAGGACTCATGGTAGGGCTGGAGCTCACCCGACCCGGGCAGGCTATTGTGGGAAAACTCTTGATGAGGGGTTTTGTCATCAACTGCACTCATGAAAAGGTGCTTCGATTTGTCCCCCCCCTGATTGTGACTCAGCAGGATATCGATCGGCTCATCGAGGCGTTGGACGCGGTGCTGAAAGAGGAGACGGCATGAAGCGTGATTTGTTGACGATTCGGGATCTTTCACTCCCGGAGATTCTCCGGTTGATTTCCCGTGCCGGGGAAATGAAAGCACAGTGGTCTCAGGGA
>DAIQOB010000337.1:0-3928 GCA_036788075.1 Syntrophobacteraceae bacterium | reverse complement strand
GAAGACATCTTCCAGAGCCTCGTGCGGTTCGGGGTAAGGGCTCTCCTCGGCAAATCGCACGGCATCCTGCACCAGGCGCTCGACTTCCGCCTGCAGTGCTTGCAGCTCCCGGGGCGTGATCAGCCCCTGGGCGAGCATTTCACCGTGGAGCCTGGGAAGGGGACACTTTTCCGTCCACATCTGAATTTCTTCCCTGGGTTGATAATGCTGGGGATCGCTCTCTCCATGCCCCCGGCAGCGATAGGTCTTGCACTCGATGAGGGTGGGGCCAAGGCCTCCCAGGGCACGCTCCCTGGCGCGGCGGGTCGCTTCGTACACCGCCACCGCATCGTTCCCGTCCACGATTTCTCCAGGCATGGCATAGGCGGCAGCTCGGTCGGCGACGTTTTGAACCCGGGTATGCTCTTCGTAGCGTTGAGCACCGGCGTAGAGGTTGTTTTCGCACACAAAGATTACCGGCAGCTTCCAGAGACTTGCCAGGTTCAACGCCTCATGAAACGAGCCTTCATCGGCCGCGCCGTCTCCGAAGAGACAGACGGTTACCGCTTTTTCCTGACGGTACATCTGGGCGAAGGCAAATCCCACCGCCAGGGGGAGCCCCCCACCCACCACCGTCGTCGTGCACGGAGCGTTGACCTCGGGGACCGCCAGGTGCAGGGTCCCGCTCTTGCCCCTGTTGCAGCCCGTGGCCTTGCCGTAGATCTCGGCCATCAGGGCCTTGGGGTCGGCGCCTTTGGCGAGGAGGTGACTGTGGCTGCGGTGGTTGGTGAGGATGACGTCTTCCGGGCTCAAGGCCGCGCAGACGCCCGATCCCACCGCTTCCTGGCCGGTGCAGAGGATCATCATCCCGGGGATTTTCCCCTGCACCTTGCACAGTTCCATCAGGGCATCCTCGAAGCTGCGCGCCAGGAGCAAGGTTCGGAGCATCTCCCATTGCTTGTCTTTGGACACTTGCATAAGTCCTCCCTTCGTGTCGTTCCACGTTCATTTCCCGCACTCAAAGCGGCCCCAGTATCCTGGAATGAGCCCCAAATGTAAATACGAGTCCATGGGATCATTTCCAACATTCTTCCAGGTGGATACTTATTCTCTTGATACCGGTCGCTGGAGCGTTTAAGGTTTTTCAACGGCCTGGGATCAACCGCAAGAAGGATTTTCCCGGAAGTGGAATCAGCTACCAAGGGAATTTTCCATCCGTCAGCCAGAAGGCCGTACCACAAGGTTCTTTAATACATGATTCCATGAGCTTTGGAAGATACGAGGTGAAACATGGACGTTGTATTTCTTTCCAGACTGCAGTTCGGACTGACCACCGCCTTTCACATCCTCTTTCCCACCTTGACCATCGGATTGGCCCTGTATCTCGTTGTCACGGAATTCTTATGGCTGCGCACCAAAAACGAGATCTACTATCGCATGTACCGATTCTGGGTGAAGATTTTCGCCATTCATTTCGCCGTGGGTGTGGTGTCGGGCATTACGCTGGAATTTGAATTCGGTACCAATTTCGCTCGATTTTCCCAGGCGGTGGCTAACGTCATCGCCCCCCTCATGGCGTATGAAGGCATGACGGCATTTTTTCTCGAAGCCGGCTTCCTCGGCATCATGCTATTCGGCTGGAAAAGGGTTCCCCCCGCCATCCATTTCCTCGCCACCTGCCTTGTGGGCTTGGGAGCAACCCTTTCGGCCTTCTGGATCATGGCCGCCAACTCGTGGATGCAGACCCCGGCAGGCTATGAGCTCGTGGACGGGCGCTTCATGGTTACCGACTTTTACGCGGCCATTTTCAATCCTGCCTTTCCCACTCACCTCATTCACATGATCCTGGCGTCCTACGAAACCACGGCCTTCGTCGTCGCGGGCATCAGCGCCTTCTTCCTGCTCCAGGAGAAGAACGTACCTTTCTACCGCAAATCCATGGGGCTAGCACTCATCCTGGCAGCACTCCTCGCTCCCCTCCAGGTTTTTGTGGGGGACCAGAAAGGCCTCGTCGTCGCGCGCCACCAGCCCGCCAAACTGGCGGCCATGGAAGCCCTCTGGAACACCAACCTCACGGGAGGCGCCCCTCTCGCCCTGTTTGCCATCCCGGACATGAAGGAGGAGCGGAACCGCTTCGAGCTCACGATCCCCAATGGACTGAGCCTCCTCATCACCCATTCCCGCGACGGCAAAGTCCTGGGCCTGAAGGAATTCCCTCATGAAGACCGCCCCAATGCGGCCGTCACCTTCTGGTCCTTCCGCATCATGGCGGGCATCGGCTTCGTCTTCATGGCGGTCATGCTCTGGGCGGGATACCTTTGGCTGCGGGGGAGGCTTTTCGTATCCCGACGCTTCCTCATGACTCTCGTGGCCGTGCAGCCCCTCGGATTCATCGCCACCATTTCGGGGTGGATCACCGCCGAAGTGGGTCGCCAGCCCTGGGTGGTTTATGGCCTCATGCGCACGGCGGACGGGGTTTCTCCCATCGCGGCGGGAAACGTCCTCTGGTCTTTGACGCTTTTCATGCTCTTCTTCGCCCTCATCGGGGCCAGCTATTTCTTTTATGTTCTGAGGACACTTCGCGCCGGCCCCGATCTCACCAGTCCCATTCCCCCGGTTCAATTGCCGGCAGGGATGCAGCCCGGCGTCGAAGCCTCTTGATGCCGGTGGACAGTTTCCCCGCCCGGGGATGAGAGAGACGCAGTACAAGGATTCTCCGGCATTTGCCGGACAAACCAACTCATGGAGGTCGATGCATGGCTCTCGTTCATTTGTGGCTCTGTCTCGTGGGTCTTGTCATCATTCTTTATGTCGTCCTGGACGGCTTCAGTCTCGGTGTAGGGCTCCTGTTTCCCACCGCCAAGAGCGAAGAAGAGCGCGACGTGCTCATGAACAGCATTGCGCCCGTCTGGGACGCCAATCAGACCTGGCTCGTATTTGGAGGAGGAGCGCTCTTCGCCACCTTTCCCATGGTCTACACGGTTCTTTTCAGCGCTCTCTACATCCCTCTCCTCACATTCATCTTCGGCTTGATCTTCCGAGGAGTGGCGTTCGAGTTCCGTGCCAATTCCCGGAACAAAGCAAAATGGAACCGGGCCTTTTTCTGCGGCAGCCTCGTGGCGGTTTTTGCTCAGGGCTTGACCCTGGGCGGGTACATTTCCGGGACGACAGTGGTGAACGGACAGTTTGCGGGGGGCGCGCTCGACTGGCTGCAGCCCTTTACCGTCATGGTGGGACTGGCCCTCATCGCCGGCTACGTGCTCCTGGGAGCCACCTTCCTCATCATCAAGACAACGGGGACCGTCCAGGAGCGCGCCTACAGGCAGGCTTTCCGGGCCGCGGTGGCTGTAGCGGTTTTCATGCTGGTGGTGAGCGTGTGGACGCCGGTTATGAACCCTTCCATCCCAGACCGATGGTTCAGCGCACCCCGCGTGTACTTCATCTGGATGTTTCCCCTGCTCGGCATCGGGGCCTTTCTGTTTCTCCTGAAGAGTCTGAGAAGCAGAAAAATCCTGGAGCCTTTTCTGAGTTCCGTAGTGTTGTTCATTTCCGCCTACCTGGGGCTTCTGGCCGCCCTTCACCCCTACGCCATTCCCCCCAGCGTGACGGTTTACGAAGCGGCGTCCCAGCATGAGACCCTGGTTTTCACCCTTTGGGGAGCCTGCCTGGTTCTGCCGGTGGTGCTGGGATACAATATTTACAGTTACTGGGTGTTTCGCGGGAAAGTGCTGCCGGAGGAAGGCTACCACTGAGTACGGATTCACAGGAAGAGAAGCAGGGCACCCTCTTCAAGAAGGCAAATTGCATGACTCAAAGGTTCAAGCTGGAGAGCGAATACATCGAGCTGAGCAAGCTCCTGAAAGTCACCGGTCTTTGCGACAGCGGCGGCATGGCGAAAGTCGCCGTCGTCGGCGGACAGGTGAAGGTCGACGGGAGCGTGGAGACCCGC
>DAIQOB010000336.1:0-3958 GCA_036788075.1 Syntrophobacteraceae bacterium | reverse complement strand
TTTAGTATAACTTAATTATCATCACAGATTCGGCAAATTAAGGAGAAACCGATGAGGCAATGGAAACGGTCTGTTGTGGTGGGAGCTGCTTCGATCTTCTGCATGGCAGGTTTGGCGTCGGCCCAAAGTCCCTCTGCCCAGAGCCCTCAATCCACTCCGAAGATGGGCTGTCAGAAAAATTTTACATCAATGGATAAGGATGGCGACGGAGTGGTGACGCGGGAGGAATTCATGGCGGCTACTCACCGCAGGGATAATCCAGAAGAGATTTTCAAGGCAAGAGATACCGATGGAAATGGAAAGCTGACAGAAGCTGAGTTTTGTTCCGGCAAAGGCATGGGGTATGGCGGCAAGGGTAAAGGTGCGACTCCATAGCCGGGGCAATTGGGAGGGAGGGGAAATCCGTCATTCCCGCCTGGGCCGACAGGAATGACGGTGTGACCTTGAGGAAATCTCTCTCCAGCGCTCTCATGGAGGGGCAGTGCCGTTGGGAGCCGCCACAGGGCGCCGGCCAGCGGAGCCCCGTGGCGAGAGATGCGCCAACTACTTACCCGACTGATAGGGATCCCAATCGCATCCCCAGAGTTCGCTGTGGAGGGGCAGTTTGTAAGTCCTTCTTTCATCGTAGGTGGGATATCTTCTGTTTCCACCTTCTTTGGGAAGCATGTTGACGGGGAATTTAGGCGCGATGAGTCCGTATTTGCGTGCCTCGCTTTCCAGCCATTCCCGGTCGTCGGGATGTGCGATGGAAATCAAGGCTGCGGCCCTTTCGTAGCCGCTCAGCCCTCTCAAATTGACAATGCCGTATTCCGTGCACACATAGCTTGCCAGCTGGGCCGGTACGTCCACGGTGGATCCTTCGGGGAGGAAGGGCACGATTCTCGACGTGCCATGTTTGCTTCTGGACGTCATGGACGCCACCCCTCTGCCGCCCCTGGACATGGCGCAGAAGCTGACGAACTGAAAGTACCCGCCGGTGCTGGAGATGGGTCGCTTTCCATAGAAGCCTGCGCATTGCTGCCCCAGGAGGTCCACCGCCATGCAGTTGTCGATGGCGATCATGTTGTCGATTCGGCTCAGAATCTGAAAGTTGTTCGTATATCCGACATCATACGCGGCCAGGTGCTGGTTTCGGTGGACCGTGTTGTAGTACCATTCGACGTCCACGGGGAAAGCAAATGTCCAAGCGCTTTTGCCCCGGTCGATGTTCTTATAAGCGTTGGTCACCTGGCCGGATTCGATGAGGTTGATGAGGCCGTAGTTGAGCATTTCCGTATGGATGCCGAGGTCCTTGAACCCCGCGTCCGCCATGGCGCTGACGCACGCGGAGGGGAGTGCGCCGATGCCGAGCTGAACGATGTCCCTGTCCCTCATGATGCCCATGATGTGCCGGGCGATGGCCTGTTCCTCGGGTTTGGGCTTCAAGGCTTTCTCGTTGATCTGGGGCCATTTGTATTTCTCACAGTCGACTTCCACCCAATAATCGATATCATCGATGTGGATGGTATTGTGGCGTCCTCCCTCGGCCCACGGGTAGTCCGAACGAACCTCGAAGACGATCTTTTTGGCGGTCTGTCGGAAGATGTTGCAATTGTTGACGCCGTAGGACATGTTGAAAAAGCCGTGGCTGTCGGGAGCCGTCGCTGCATTGAACCACCAGTCCATGCCGCGGTTTTCCTTCTTGGCGTTTATAAAGCGATAATGGTGTGCCCACATACCGTAAGCCCACCCCCATTGAGCCCAGTCGGTCACTTGATTCGTATCCCGTGCTTTACGGTTCCAGGGGAAGAAGAAATATTCGTGGACGCAGTGGTACTGCTGAAACGGATCGATTTCCTGCAGTTCGTGATGGGGATAAAAACATGCATACAGCCAGAATTCGATGTCCTTCAAATCGCCGGGATTGGGTCCCAGCCTCTTGGCGACGGTTTCGGTGCAAACCGTTGAGTCCCCGCCGACGCTCCCGTTGTTGATCCAGTCCCCGGACTTCACCATGTCGGCGATCTGCTCGGGTGTTCTCTTCTTATCACGAATTTTCTGCTGAACGGGCGTTGTCATGAATGGTTTTCCTCCTGGCATGAGTTGTTTCTCCCAGATGACCGCGAATAGCATACGGCACGCCACCTCGCACAAACGCCTATGGGCGGAGCGATTCTAACACGAGAATTCCGTTGCTTAACGATACGTTTCGGGAAGATGAAGAAGGCCTGGCAATTTTGTCGCAACAGAGAGCAGCTGCAGTCCTGGGTTGTATGGAACGAACCGGAAATGGAACAGCAGGGCGAACGACTGCACCATAGCAGGATGCATGGAATCCTGCAAGCTCCGTTTGAGGTATGCTTGAGTGTGACAGTCCTGAACGTCCCTCCGGTTTCTGTTGACTCCGCAAAAAAACAATGTCATGATTCCGACCAATCAAAAGGGAGTAGCTAGTAAGGCAAAGTCACCATTCCGGCAGCATATGCCTGGCTTTGTCATTGGTGAGGATTCCAATTAGCGAGACTTTTGGCGTGGTAGATCATGCTGAAGGTCTCGCTTTTTTTTGTCGGGACCCGAGGCGCTTTGTTTCTCAATGCTTTGATTTCGGAGAGAAAAGATCATGACAGACACAAAACGCTTCATCCCCATCGTCCTGGCCGTGTTGTTCACCGTTCCCGGCTTCCTGCTGCGCATGCTGCATCCGGAGCTTGCGCCGCCCATGACCGCCTTGATCACAGGCGCCGCCATTCTGGGGGCGTCTTTTCTGCTCCTGTGGGCCTGCGATGCGGCGCAGAAAGACGTCTCCCAGGCTCTCGCCCTTGCCGTCGTCGCTCTCATTGCCGTACTGCCCGAGTATGCCGTGGACATGTACTTCACCTGGCAGGCGGGGCAGAATCCGGGAAGCGACTACGCCCACTATGCCATTGCCAACATGACCGGGGCGAACCGGCTTCTCATCGGTGTCGCCTGGACGCTCATCGCCGGCATCTTCTGGCTGCGGACCAGGAAGGGCGTCGAGCTCGAGAAGGACCGGCGCACGGAAATTCTCTTCCTGGGGCTTGCGACCCTTTACGCGTTCTTCATCCCCATCAAAGGGAGCCTGGCCTGGTATGACGGCATCGTCTTTGTGGGACTATACATATGGTACATCAGGCTTGCCAGCCGCCGTCCCTGCGAGGAATGCGAGCTCGATGGCCCTGCCGAGCTCCTGGGCCGCCTCCCAAAGGTGAAAAGGCGGATCGCCACGGCTGTCATGTTTCTCTTTTCCGCAGGAGTCATCCTGTTCAATGCGGAGCATTTCAGCGAAGCCCTCGTTGCAACGGGAAAAGTCCTGGGCATTAACGAATTTCTCCTCGTCCAGTGGCTCGCTCCCATAGCTTCCGAGGCCCCGGAATTCACCGTGGCCATCATGTTTGCACTGCGCGGGCATGCGGCGGTAGCCCTGGGGAGCCTCCTCTCGGCGAAGCTCAACCAGTGGACATTGCTGGTGGGGATGATTCCCGGTGTCTACGGCCTGTCGAGTGCTTCATTCGAAACGCCCATACCCATGGGAGCGTTTCAGATGAACGAAATCCTCCTGACGGCTGCTCAGTCCCTGCTGGCCGTAGCGCTTCTCGTCAGCCTGAGGCTCGATCCCAGAGGCGCATTCCTTCTCTTTGGTCTTTTCATCGGGCAGTTCGTTGTCCCGTCCCTCCTGGCGCCCCTCTCGGATGTTTTGCCTTTCAAGACGGGGTCGGACAGCATCCACCTTTACTTCTCTGTCCTCTACGTGCTGACTTCGCTTTACCTGCTGGTGCGGCAGCGAGCTGCTGTGGGGAATCTGCTCCATGGCCTGAGAATCGAGAAAGCCGAGGACAGGTCGGCGTTTGTGCTCATGAAGCCCTCCGAGCCTTACGGGCATGGGAATGCCGAAGAGGCGCTCGAGAGTGTCACTGTGCGTACGTCATACAGGAGATAGGCGTACCCTGGGTGCTGCCCT
>DAIQOB010000335.1:0-3962 GCA_036788075.1 Syntrophobacteraceae bacterium | reverse complement strand
ATACGGCTTGGCGGCGGTGCGTGATATTGTAGGCAAAGTGTGGATGTATGTCCTGCTCGGCATTGCGGTGGGGGCGGGCATTCACGGATACGTTCCCGAAGGATTCATGGCTTCCATCATGGGCAAAGGGGCCTGGTGGTCGGTGCCTGCAGCGGTGGTCCTCGGTATCCCCATGTATTCCAATGCCGCGGGAATCATCCCCATCATCCATGCTCTCATCGAAAAAGGAGCCGCCCTGGGGACGGTCCTGGCATTCATGATGGCCGTCATCGCTCTGTCACTTCCAGAGGCTATTATCCTGCGCAAGGTGCTCAAGCCCGCTCTCATCGCCACTTTTTTTGGAGTGGTGGGGGCAGGGATTCTCTTTGTGGGGTATCTGTTCAACTTGCTCATCTGAGAGCATTGGAACTGGGTTACTCAACAGGTAGGCATTTTAGATTGTGATCAAGAATTGGGAGTGAAGCATGAAATCTGCTTTTACGGAAAACATTCTGGAAGCCCCTCTCAACGAAGTGGCCTGCTATTGTTCCAATGTGAGCAAAGGGCAAATACTTGAAGCGATATGGGCAGGCGCCCGAAGCCTTCAAGACATCAAAGCCATGACCGGTGCCTGCATCATCGGCAGATGCAAGGAATTGAGTCCCAGGGGGCGGTGATGCGCCCGCGAGATTCAAACACTCCTGGTTCAGGAGAAAAAAGCCGGCGGTTTGTCATATGAGGAAGAAAGATTGGTGCCGCCTCACAAAACAAGCCAAACATAGGTTTTGTTTTTTGCACGCTGGGAAGGAACAACTTCATGGAATCAAAAACCTCAAAACTAAGAGTCTTGTTTCTTTGTACCGGCAATGCGTGTCGAAGCCAGATGGCTGAAGGGTGGACGCGTGCTTTGAAGGGGGACGTGATCGAAGCTTATTCCGCAGGTGTCGATCCGCATGGGGTGGATCCCCGGGCGATTCGAGCCATGGCGGAGGCGGGAGTCGATATTTCGGCGCACACCTCCAAACATGTCGATACGCTGGAGGATATGGAGCCCGATTATGTGGTGACCCTCTGCAGCAGTGCGCAGCAGGCCTGCCCCGTCTTTCCAGCCAAATCCAGAGTGCTGCACTTTGGCTTTGATGATCCCCCTGCGCTGGCGGCCGGAGCCAAAACAGAAGAAGAGGCCATGAGTCACTATCGGCGGGTGCGGGACGAGATCCGGCGGTTTGTGGAGCGGCTCCCGCAGGCGCTGATGCAATGAAAATGGGTGATTCCCAGAGAGAGGATAAGCCTCATGTTTGAAAAAGTAGTGATGGCAACGGATCTATCGGACGACTGGGATGCGATCATTGCATGTGCAGGGGAATTCAAAACCTTGGGATGCAGGCGGGTGGTTCTCACCCACGTGCTGGTTGCCAAGGGGTTGGTGGGAACGGATACGGCCGCCTTGGCCGAGGCACGGCCCAGGCTGGAGGCTCAGAAGGCCCGTCTGGAAGACCAGGGCTTCGAGGTGGAGGTGGAAACCCCGGTAGGGCTGCCGGCCTACTCGCTCAACGAGGTTGCCCTGAAGCACTGCGCTTCCCTCATTGTCGTGGGCTCTCACGGCAAGTCCGCCTGGCGGGAGGCGATCCTGGGATCGGTGGCGAGTGCTCTCCTGCATCATGCCCGGTTCCCCATTCTCCTCATCAATGTGAAGAACTTCCAGTCAGGGGGCCTGGAGAGCAGCTGTCAGCTCCGTGCCACGGAACTTTTGCGGCACGTTCTTTTCCCCACTGATTTTTCGTCGGTGGCTGGAGGCGCCGTCGATTACGTGGAATACCTGGCGTCCAGGGGGCTCTCCCGCGTGACCGTGCTGCAAGCCCTGGAAATCGAGGAGGCCACTCCTCCCGCCTTCCTGGAGTGGGCTGAGTCGGCTGCCCGCGGCTCCATGGATGCCCTGGAGAAAAGACTTCACGCGGCCGGCATCTCCGAGGTGAACGCCCAAGTCTCCCACGGGCACCCCATTTCCCTTGCCCTGGATTTAGTGGAGAAGCAGGATATCTCCCTCATTGTGCTCGGAGCACAGGGGAAGAGCCTTCTCTCTGAAATCTTCCTGGGAAGCGTCGCCTACAACATCTCGCGGCTTGCTCCCTGCCCAGTGCTGCTGATTCCTCCAGCGGCTTGAACCCCGTTCTTACTCTGGTTTCTGTCCGTCATCTCCGCTCAGTGCCTCAAAGCCCGAGACAACATCCATGAGTTCTTCGGTGATGAGGCTCTGGCGGTGCTGATGGTAGCTCATGCGCAACTCCTCCAGGCGTTCGGCAATATTTTTTTCAGCCACCTGCATAGCGGCCAGGCGGCCTGCATTTTCGCTACTGAGGGATTCCGCCACGGAGCGATAGAGTGTCACGAACAAGAACTGTCGCAGCAGGGCAGACAAGAGGGTAGCGAGGTCCATGGTGATGACCGGCAAAGAGCGAGACGGCCATTTCCTCTGGACCAGTGATCCTAGCCATGCATCGCTCAAAGGCAGGAGCTGCACCCGGCTCGGCCGGTAAGATGTCCCACCCGTAGGAAGGTTGTGAATCAAAAAGACATGCCCGTCCCGGGTCTCTCCCCTCCATGCTTCCATGTGGACGACCATGTGCTGGACCACGGAATGGATGCCTGTGACGGAGGTGGGCACGTCAAAAAGCTCGGAGACCGTGTGGCCCATGCGCTCGAGCCTGGCCTTCACACGCGACCCCATGGCCCACACCGTCACACGTTGCCCTGCCGGATCCAGGAGTTGGATATCCTTAATGGCATGGGCCGCGATGATGTCGTTAAAGGGGCCGACCATTCCCTGGTCGGTCCCCAGGACAACGGCGAGACTGTGCTCCAAAAGAGGCGCCCGCTGTGGGCGCAGAGCTCCGGGCGCCTTCCAGGCGACCATGCGCAGGGCCTGTTGGACCGCATGATCATAAAGCGCCAGGGATTGCTCCGCCTTCTCGTACTGGCGGATACTGACAGCGGCAAGAGCTTTCATCGTCTTGACGACGGAGAGCAGGTCTTCGGCACTGGTGAGCTTCCTGCGCATGTCCTCAAGGGTTTCCATGGGTTTCCTTCCCTGTCATGGAGCGGAGGGCCTGGTGGGCGACCGACAGCACTTCCTCACGCTCCTCTTTCCCGAAGGGAGCGTTGGAAAGGATGCGTGTGTGGAGCTCCCGGGGAGCCCCGCGCACTGCATTGCGAATGGCCTGCTCCGCCAGGGGTGCCTGCTCGACGGGCAGGGTATCCAGGAGTCCGGCGTTGACCGCCAGCAGAACGGCGATCTGCTCCACCACCGGAATTGCGTCATATTGAAGCTGCTTCAGGGACTTGCGAACCCTTTTTCCGTGCTCCAATGTATGCCGTGTGGCTTCGTCGAGCCGCGTGCCGAAGCGCGAGAACATTTCCAGCTCCTCAAACTGTGAGTACGTGAGGCGCAGATCGCCGGCAACCGCCCGGTAAGCATTGAGCTGTGTTTTGCCTCCCACGCGCGACACCGATTTTCCCACGTCTACGGCGGGCATGATGCCTTTTTGAAACAGGAGGGGGGAGAGATACACCTGCCCATCCGTGATGGAAATGAGATTGGTGGGGATGTAGGCGGACATGTTTTCCGCTTCGGTTTCGATGATGGGGAGCGCTGTGAGTGAGCCGCCTCCAAGTATTTCGCACAAATGGGTCGAGCGCTCCAGGAGCCTCGAGTGGATATAGAAAATGTCCCCCGGGTAAGCCTCGCGGCCGGGCGGACGCCTCAGGGGGAGGGAGAGCTCGCGGTAGGCGACGGCATGCCGGGTCAGGTCGTCGTAGACGATGAGGACATCCCGGCCGGACTCCATAAAGAATTCCGCCATGGAGGTTGCCGCATAGGGCGCTACGAACTGCAGGCCGGGCGGGTCATCTCCCTCGACCACCACCACGACGCAGAAGCCCATGGCCCCATGGCGCTCCAGGTCGGCCACGACATTCGCCACCGA
>DAIQOB010000334.1:0-3966 GCA_036788075.1 Syntrophobacteraceae bacterium | reverse complement strand
CTCATTTTTGCCGCTCAGGCACTTTCCAACGCCTTTTCACGGATTCCCTTCGGCTACCTGGGCGACCGCATCTCCAACCGGAGCCACCTGGTGGTGGGGGGGCTCATGGGATTCGCCCTGTGCATGGCGTGTCTCGGTATGGCGACCCATATTTCCGCTTTTCTCGCGGTGGCAGCCGGCCTGGGCTTTTGCATGGGCATCGGGTTCACGGCCATTGGAGCCCTCATGACCGAGCTCGTCAGTCCCGGCTGTCGCGGGCTTGCTATGGGCGGCTACAACAGCGCCATCTACCTGGGGATGATGCTGGGCTCCCTGGTGATGGGCGCCGTCGTGAAGGAAATAGGATTCAAAAACGGCTTCCTGCTCATCGGGCTGGTCAATGTGTTGGTGACGGGAGGCTTTCACCTCATCTTTCGGAGAATTCTTCCTGGAAGCACTTCACTGCAGAATGGTTCTCACTAAATCATTATGTCATTGTTTACATAATCAAAATTTCTTGACTAATTATATTGTAGCTGTAATATAGCTTATAGTAGATTTTGTTTGGCAGAGCACATGGAAGCCTCCGGCTGCACGCCGGCTTCGGTGTCCTGGGCAGGACAGGCTGCCGCAGGGAATCAACTCGATCCCCTGCGGTACTTAAGGCAGCGAAGCCTTGTCTCAGCATCAAGGGTGCTCGCCGAGGGAGGGCATGAATGTGTGCCAAAGATATCGGAAGCACGGAGAAAAGATTCGGGCCTTCACGTCCGTAACGGACAGAGGGGGCCACTCGGCTGTCACCGTCCGAGGCTTCACTTCCGGGCTCAGCGGCGGGAAGGGCAGGATCATCGGGACGCCCCGGGCGAGTGGTGATTGCGTCCACTCCACCGACAGCCCTGGGATGAAGGCCGATTCCATGCTGGGGGAAACGGCCGGGAAAAAATGGGATCGGGCAATGGAAATCGATTGCAGCGGTTATTTCAAGGCTGCTCGTCCGGCGGCCCCTGCAATCAAGGACCGGAACTACGACAAGAACATCCACGTGACCTCCACGAACGACGTCCGAAGCAATTTCGGACGGTCAAACGACTTCACATCCAAAGCTGAAAACATCGGGTACCTCAAGGCCCTGCCCATGGACCGCCGCATCCCCCATGTCCGGGCGCATGTCGCGACGCACGGGTGCAGTGTTGCCGGCCCGCCGACGTCGGGCTGGATACACAGGACGGGAGCCGGTGCAGGCCTTGTGGTATCGATTGGGCAATAAGTGTTCCGAGCGAGGGAGCTCATTGGGTTCGTGATTCATGAAAAAGTATGCCGCGGGTGAGTTAATTCAAAAGGGGAAAAAATGAGGTACGCAGAGACAGGGTATAATTTAGAAATTGATCTAACCCGAGGAAGCATCGAGAGAGTAGAGACCGATCCAAAATTGACGGAGCTTTATCTTGGGGGACTGGGCACGAACGCAAAGCTCCTGTGGGATCGTGTTCCACCTGAAACCAAGGCATTCGACCCTGAGAATATCCTCATATTCAGTGCGGGTCTTCTGTGCGGCACACCTGCCACCGGATGCAACCGTACCATTCTCACCACCGTTTCGCCTCAGACCGATCTGATGGCGTATTCCATGATGGGTGGATTTTTCGCGCCCGAATTGAAATATGCCGGCTATGACAAGGTGATCCTGCGGGGCAAGTCGCCCAACCTGGTGTACATCTATATCCACAACGACAAGGTAGAGATCCGTGACGCCGCTCACCTGAAGGGCATGGGCGCCATTGAAGCCGCTGAAGCCATCAAGAAGGAACTGAAGGAACCCGACGCACAGGTGGCGGCTATCGGCCTGGCCGGTGAAAACAGGGTCTATTTTGCCTCCGTCGAACAGGGCCGCTCCAGCGCCAGCCGGCTCGGCATCGGCGCCGTCATGGGAGACAAGGGTGTCAAGGCCGTCGTCGTACGCGGGACGAAGGACATCAATCTAGCCCGCTCCGAAGAATTCCTGGGACTCTGCAACGAAGTGCTGGAATATATTAAATTTAGAAATGAAAATCCCATCCCCGGAGTCATGCCGATCCTGGCCGGGCTCGGGTCGCCGCAGGAAATGGCCATCGACGACGAGAAATGGCACACGGAGAACTTCATGTGGGGCAACTCCCGCACCCGCCGGAAGGATTTCTGGACGGACGAAATCCACCATCAGTGGACGGAAACCATGGCCAAGGCTCGACGACGCCTCATCAGCTGCTACAACTGTCCCATGACATGCGGAGCAACCATTTCCATGCCCGGGACCCCCACCTACATGATGAAATGCTTTTCGAAGCTCACTTATACCATCGCCGCTTTTTCCGACCTGGATTTCGGCTTGAGGATCGCGCAGCGCGCCACGGAGTACGGCGTCGACGGCTTTTTGGCTCCGCAGGTCATGGCCTTCGCCGTTGAGCTCTACGAAGCCGGCATTCTGACGGACGAGGACATGCCGGGATTCCCATCCGACAACGAGGAAAGATTCTTCTGGCTCCTCGACAGAATCGTCCGCCGGGAAGGGATCGGCAATATTCTGGCCGACGGCACTCACTGGGCAGCCCAGGCCATCGGCAAGGGCGCCGAAGCCTATGCCCACAACAACATCAAAAAGCATGAGCAGGTGCCCCTCAAGCTCTCCATGCTCAATCCCATTTACTTCCTCATGTATGCCACCGGCGAGAAGTTGAACATCACGCAGATTGAAGGTCAGTTCCCACAATCACCTTTCCCCACCCGGGAAGAGAGGGAAGAGTTTGTGAGGGAGTGGTTCCAGGTTCCCGATGAAAAGTTCAAACAGTATTTCCTCGACTGGGAGCTGCGTGGAGAAAATTCCCTTCCTTTTTATCCGACGGTTCAAATGTGCTGTGACATTGTCGACTGGCAGGAGCGGATGCACTACATCGACGATGCCCTCGGCATGTGCGCCGGCCTGTCATCATTCCCCCTGAAGCCCCCGTACCACATTCACAACTACCCGAAATTCATTTCTGCGGGTGCCGGAATCGAGATGGACGAAGAAACGCTCACGGAAGCAGCCAGGCGCTACAGGACACTGGTCAGGGCCTACAACATCAGAAGGGGCATGAGGCGCAAAGACGACAAGCCACCCGAGAACCACTGGAAGAAGAGATTCCCCGAATTGGAGAAGGAACTTCTCGACACGTATTACAAGTTCAAGGGATGGAATGATGACGGTATTCCCACCAAAGAGACCCTGATGGCCCTGGGTTTGGATTACGTGGCGGAGGAGTTCCTGCAGAAGGGAATCTTGACGGACAACGAAAGTGCTTCTTCTTAAGAGCTCTCGTCGGAAAATATAGAAGAAAGAAAGTGGAAGGAGTAAGCTGTGAACAGTTCAAAAAAGAAAAAAATAATCAAAACGATAAAGATCGATGCGGATAAATGCAACGGCTGCAGGGCATGTGAGGTCATCTGCTCCGCCTTCCACGCTGAGCCGAAATACAGCAGCAATAATCCGGCGAGATCCCGCATTAAGCTGATTCGCGATCCACTGAAAGACATGTACGTTCCTGTCTACGCCGGCGAATATACTCCCGCTGAATGTATGGGCAGAGACAAATATATCATCGATGGGAAAGAATACGATGAGTGTGCCTTCTGCAGGGCCTCCTGCCCCTCCCGAAGCATATTCAAGGAGCCCGACTCCGGCCTCCCCCTCAAGTGCGACATGTGTGAAGGCGAAGAGGAGCCACTCTGCGTCAAGTGGTGCATCGTCAATGCCCTGACCTACGAGGAACGGGAAGAGGAAGTCGACGAAGCAGAGGAAGAGAAACTGGAGGATATGGAGATCGGCCTGGAGGCATTGGCGGACAAGTATGGACTCGACAAGCTGAAGGATGCCGTTGCTCGAATGACCAAGGAATAGACCCTTTAGGCGCATGAAAGCGAAAGAAGAGGTTTGAGAAAAGCGGTGGAAACTGTAGCCCCTTATAAAGATAT